>NZ_BAXF01000019.1:0-16526 GCF_001310435.1 Arthrobacter sp. JCM 19049
CACCGCCGGATCCCCAAACCCGGACAGCGGGTTTTGAAGTTCTCCGGCATAGAGCAGTCCCGAGGACTGGTCGCTCAAATCCAGCATCTGCTGGTTGTTGCGCAGCTGCAGCCGGTTCAGGCAGGAGAGCGGGAACGCTTCGGTGAACAGTCCCAGCGCGTCGAAGTGCTGCGCCTGGGCCGGGTTTTGGCGTCGGTAACGCAGCAGCCGTTCGGCCACCAGCGCCCAAAACTCCTCCTGGGCCAGCAGCCCCTCGGCATCCAGCAGCGGAGCCAGGAAGCGGAAGAAGGAGTCAAAGACGTCGGTGAACACCGAGAGCACCGGATCCCCGCCGGTGCGCACCCGCCGGATGTGCTCGGGCAGCTGCACCCGGTCGGAGAGCACCGCGATCTCCTCACCCAGGTCCTTGAGCAGCACCTTGTCCACCGCCCCGTCGCGCAGCACCAGGATCACGTTCTCCCCGTGCGGCATGAACACCAGGTCGTAGGCGCCAGGCAGTGCACCAGCGGGATCAGGTAGGCGTCCAGGTAGCGTTCCATCCAGGTACGCGCCGGCAGCCCGCTGCGCCGGATCAAAGCCCCAACGAAGCTGTGGCCCTGCCCGTCAACATGCAGCAGGCTCGCCATGGTGGCCAGGTTCTGCCCCGGTTCCAGTGCCTCCAACGGGGATTCACGCCACAACGCGGCGAGCATCTTGCGTTGCGCGGCGCCCGGGATGGTGGCCGCCTCGTACTGCCGGTTGCGGTAGCCGACCGCCGCGACCTCGCGCAGCAGCCCCACCGGGGCGTCGCGCAGGAACTCATCGGTGTCGAACAGCTCCTGCAGCCATTCGTTGATCGCCGGGGTAACCTGCATGTAGTCGGCGCTCAGTCCGCGCATGAACCCCATGTTCAGGATCGACATCGCCGTTTTCACATAGTGGCGCCGCGGGTGGCTGAGATTGAAGAACGTGCGGATCGACTGCTGCGGCTGGTAGCGGTCCGCCCCGTGGCCCAGCCAGAGCAGCTCACCACGGGCCACGTCGTTGGCGAACGTGGTCGCCAGGCGGTGCTCCCACTGCCAGGGGTGCACCGGATCAGCAGGTACTGATCCGGGTCCCGATCGGTGCCGGCCAGCAGGTGTTCCAGCTGCCCGCGCAGCCTGCGCAGCTCCGTCGCGCCCAGCTGCTGTCGCAGCAGGTGATCCAGTGCCTGGACCTGGGGCTGTGTTGCACCAAGGTGGGTGAAGGTGGCCCGGTTATGGTGGGCCGCCACCCAGCCAAGGGGGTTTCGGCCCCGGTTTCCGGGGCATAACGCAGATAGTCCCCGCGCCCCACCCCGATGCGTCCGTTGTTGGCCACGAAGCACGGGTGCCCCTCGGTCATCGCGGCCTCGATGCGCTGGAAGGACTGGGCGGGGGTGCCGGCGAACTCGGCCAGCTGCCCGCTGTCCTGCTGCGCGTGCTGCTGCTTGTAGCAGTGGCTGGCCAGGGTGCTGGTCAGCTCCTCCACATAGGTGGGCAGCTGCTGGGGGCTGAGGGTCAGCTCGTGGGCGAACACCGTGACGAAGTCCAGCACGTCCACGGTGTCCGGCCGCCACGTCTGATCGGTGTAAACCCAGTGGCGCAGCGAGGCCAGCTGCACCTGCCAATGCTCCAGCAGGTAGCGGCGGGCCTGGAATTCGTAGCGGTGCCCGTGCCCCTCAACCCGGTAGCGGCCCTCCGACAGCGGTTGCGGGTGCAGCAGCCGTTCATGCTGAACTCGCCAATGGCCTTGGCCAGCAGGTGGTGGTGGGCCTGCTGCCAGTGCCCGGGCCGCAAATGCCCGGGGGAGGGGACCAGCGGTGGCCTGTTCAAAGTCGGCCCGGGTGCAGAGCGAGAGCAGTGCGTGCTTCTGCGACCCGTCCGCTTCGGTGAGCCGCACCTGGCCCGCCGGGCGGAACCCAACCCGGGCGTCAGTGCCTGGATCGGCTTGTTGGCCAGGTCGGGTTCCACCACCACCCGTTCGGTGCCCGGCCCGGTGAATGCGTGGGCCAGTGCGGCGGTCATCGCCGCCAGCGTGAAACCGGGTTCTGCCGCGGCCGGTGGGGCGGGGACCAGCAGGTGCAGTCCCACATCCCCGGGCACCACGTGGTAGGCCTCGGCCAGCGGGGAGGTGGCCGGGTCATAGAGCTCGACCAGGAAGCGCGGTTGCCCGTCCCGCTGCCCAAGCAGCACCCGGTAGTCCTTCGTGGCCAGCAGTTGGCGGTATTCCTCCTGGACCCGTTGCCTGCTGGCCCCGGTCAGACCCCAGAAACAGGCCTGTTCGGTGCTCACCCAGCGGTGCAGCAGCGCCGCATCCTCGGGCAGCCGCAACGGCCGGAAGCTGAAATCGGTGGTGTTCATCGTCAGTCTCCTAGTCCTTCAGCACGGTGTTGGATGCTTCCCGGTGTTCGGTGGGCAGGCCTTCGAGCCCGGCGGCCCCAAACCGCTGGAACGCGATGCGCTGCTCCACCGGGTAGGCTTCGCGTCCGGTGATCCGGTTCAGCAGCACCGAGTTGCGGTATGCGCCCATGCCCAGGTCCGGGGCGGTGAACCCATGGGTGTGCAGTTCGGCGTTCTGCACGAAAATGTCCTGGTGCACACCCACCGCATAGTTGCGGTCCACATCCAGCCGCCCGTCCGGCAGCCGGCGCAGCCGCGAGTCGATGCCGGAGAGGAAGTCCGGGGCCCCGGTGCGGTAGCCGGTGGCCAGCACCAGGTGTCGGTGCCAAAGCGCAGCTGACGGTGGTCATCCTCGTGGCGCAAAGTCACCTGCAGTGCGTCTTCGGCGGTGCCGGATCCGGCCTCGATGGCGGTGGCAGTGCAGCCGGTGCGCAGATGCACCGGCGGGCGGCCGTGCACGCTGCGCTGGTAGAGCTGCTCGTGGATCTCATCGATCAGGTCGGCGTTGATGCCCTTGTACAGTCCCTTGTGCCGGGCGGAGAGTTCATCGCGCCGGCGCATTGGCAGGGCGTGGAAGTGGTCGATGTACTCCGGGGAGGTCATCTCCAGGGTGAGCTTGGTGTACTCCAGCGGGAAGAAGCGGTTTGAGCGGGTGGCCCAGACCAGGTGGTCCTCCTGCGGCAGGTGCTGCAGCAAATCCAGGAAGATTTCTGCCGCGCTTTGACCACTGCCCAGTACCGTGACGACCTTTGGGCGCTCGCCGTCGGCGCTGAGCAGCTCCGGGCGGGAGAACACGTAGCGGCTGCTGTGCACCAACCGCCCGGTCGCCTGGGCGGCCTCGTTCGCGATCGGCGGTACGTAGGGCTGGGAACCGGTGCCGATGACCAGCCGGTCGGCGCTGATCGTGGTCATGCCGCGATTGGTGAGCACCAGCAGGAGGTAGCGGCCGTTGGCGTAGCTGGCCTGCATGACGCGGTGGCCAAAGCGCACGCTGGACAGCTCTTCGGCGGCCCAGGCCAAATAGTTGCTGTATTCGTTGCGCAGCGCGTAGAAGTTCTCCCGGATATAGAACGGGTAGATCCGCCCGTGCTGCTTCAGGTAGTTCAAGAACGAATACCGACTGGTCGGATCCGCCATGGTGACCAGGTCCGCCATGAAGGGCACCTGCAGGTGCGCCCCCTCCAGCATCATTCCCGGGTGCCAGGCAAAATGGTCATCGGCCTCCAGTACGGCCAGGGACAGATCCTGCAGGGGTTCGGCCAGTGCCGCGAACCCCAGGTTAAAGGGTCCGGCCCCGATGGCCACGACGTCGAAGTGTTCTGCCGGAGTGCGGGATGTCCCGGAAGCGCTCTGGGCGGTGTGCTTGGTCATGGGCGTCCTTTCGCGAAGTTCTCGGCGAGCAGCTCGTAGCCGGCCTGGCAGATCAGGTCGAGGATCTCCTCCAGGTCCCGCACCGTGGTGTTGGGGTTGAGCAGGGTCAGCTTCAGCAGGCGACGCCCTTGCACGGTGGTGGCGGCGACCATGGCCTGGCCCCGCTCGTACAGCCGCTGACGGATCGCGTCATTCAGCGTGTTCGCGTGGTGTTGGGGCAGCGGCTCGGTGGGGTGGTTGAAGCCAAACACCACCGTGCTCAGCTGCACCGGTGCTTCAAGGCACAGCTCGGCGCGCACCCCGATCAGCTCCTGCGCTTCGCCCGCCAGCTCAATGACCCGGTCGAACATGGTGCCGATGGCTGACGCGCCGATCGTGCGCAACCCCACCCAGAGCTTGAGCGCGTCAAACCGCCGGGTGGTCTGCAGCGACTTGTCGACCTGGTTCGGGGTTTGCGCCGCGGCGGCCCGGGGGTTGAGGTATTCGGCGTAGTGCCTGATGGAGTCAAAGTCCGTCCCCTCGCGAAGGACCAGCGCACTGGAGCCGATGGGCTGAAAGAAGGACTTGTGAAAGTCCAGTGTGACCGAGTCGGCCTGTTCGATGCCAGCCAACCGTTGCCGGTGGCGCGGTGATACCAGTAGACCGCAGCCGTAGGCCGCGTCAATGTGCAGCCAGGCCCCGAACCGGCGGGCGAGGCCGACAGATCCGAGAGGGGTCGATGGCCCCGAAGTCAGTGGTGCCAGCGGTGGCGGATATCGCCATCGGCACCAGTCCGGCGGCCACGTCCCGCTCAAGCTGCTCGCGCAGAGACACACTGTCCATGCGGTGGCGGGCATCGGTGGGAATGCTGTGCACCGCGTCCTGTCCCAGGCCCAGCAGCATGGCGGCATTCGCGATGCTGAAGTGGGCGTCGGCGGAGGTGTAGATGCGCAATTGCGAAAGCCGGTGCGGCAACGGGCCGTCCAGACGGGCCACTGCCCGATTCCGCGCAATCAGCATCGCCTGGACGTTGGATTGGGTGCCGCCGGAAGTAAAGATGCCGTCCGCCCGTGAGACAGTAAATCCGATGAGCCCGGCGCTCCACTGCACCAGGCGTTGTTCGATCAGGGTTGCGCCGGCGCTCTGGTCGAAGGTGTCCATGGACGTGTTCACGCTGCTGACGAACGCCTCCGCGGCCACCGACGGGATGAGCACCGGGCAGTTCAAATGCGCGGCGTACTTCGGGTGGTGGAAGTACACGGCATCACGCAGGTACAGCTCCTCCAGTTCGGAAAAGACCTCAGCGCTGGAACCCAGCGGTGTCTCCAGATCAACGGCCTCGATGCGTGGTGCCAAGTCGGTGGGGGAGGGGCCGGTGGTGGGGGAATTGACCTGTTGCAGTTGGCGCGTGGCCCGATGAAGCGCGTCTTCGGCTTCCTCGCGGAATCGTGTCGCGGTGGCGCCGCACAGCAGCGTGTCCTCGGGCGTGGTCGGTTGCCGCCGTTGTGGCCGCAGAGTCTGAAGGGAGGTGCCCATGGCGTAGTCCTCAAGTTGATTACATGATGTTTGGTCAGGCTTGCCTAACGCGAACTCATTAACATCACAACTAGGTAACGTATTGCAAATTCGATGCAGATCAACTTGAAATCGACTCGGAGTTTTCTGACATTCACGCTGAGGAAGGATGCAGTGATTTAGGATGCCCGTCACCGACGGCATGAAGACCGTAATGTGAAGCTCCCGCGGCTCTGCCGCGACTGCGAAGCCATGGATGCCCAGGGTCTCAACGAGGGCACTGCGGCCTGTTGGATTCGGTGTCAGAGATCAGCGGGGGGAGTGCGCAAGGAGCCTCGCCGCAGCAGGAGAAAACTCAAAGTGCCCATGGCACACAACAGACACCAGGACAGCAAGGATGCCCAGATTCCCACGGTTGAGCCAATTGCGCCACCCGCCAGGGAGCCGACCGGCACCGCACCGAAGGTAAACAGGCGCCGGGCGCTGCTGACCCTGCCCACGAACGCCGGGTCAACGATCGTCGTCACCCACGACATGCTGGCAATGTTGAAGATGACCAGTACCACGCCCCACAATAGAGACTGGGCCAGCAGCAAGGCCAGGGACACGTAAGGCACCGTGAAATAAGAGGTGAACACCAGCCCTGCGAGCAGGAGCTGGAACAATCCGGTCAGCACCGTCAAGCGAGGCAGCGCCATGCGCTGCACTATCCGCTCCGAAACGGCCGCGCCCAGCAAGCCGCCCACGGCCCCGAACGCAGTAATCACGCCAAACCACTGCGGTCCCAGACGAAGATGGCGCAGGATCAGGATTGACTCAACAGCCGCACCCACCGCCAAGCCCGCATTGCACAAGGTCACCAGGCCGTGACCGCCAGCAGTCGCCGATCAGCAAACAGCAGTGTCAGTCCGCTGCGCCAATTGCCCTGGGGCTGCGGGCGGGGCGATTCAATCGAGGTGCCGGAGGCCGAACTATGGTTGCGGATGGGCTGGGCCAGCAGAAGCGCCGCGGAACCCAGGCCGGCAGCCAGGGCCATCAGCGTGCTGGCTCCCAGCTGGCTGATCAGCAGCCCAAAGAATGCGGGAATGATGATGCTCAGGGCCTGGTCCGCGGCGGTGAGCCGGGCGACGAGCCTGGTGATTCCGCTCGTCGACTTCGTCGGATCATTGAGCCCGGGCACCGCAGAGATCTGCGCGGTTTCAACCACCAGGTTGCCCAGTCCCATGACCGTGACCAGCAGCAGGACGGCGGGTACGGTCAATTGGTTGGTGGCCAGCAGCAGGGTCAAGACCAGGAGCAGGGCAAGCTTTCCGGCCAACCCCACACGCAACCAGCGCAGGGCGCCGTGCCGGTCCACCAGATGTCCCACCGGGATCGCCGCAACAACAAACGCCACCGATCCAAGCGCGTTGAGCGCGCCGATCTGAAAGGCGCTGGCCCCAGCATCGTTACCAAGACCAGGTCGATAATGAAGTCGGCCGCAGCCCGCCCTGCGGCATCCGTGGAGTTGGAGGAAAGCAGGAATCGCTGCGAACGGGCCAATGGGTCAGCCATTTTCCTGCCTCCTTCCGCCTCGTTACAGTCTTCTGCAGCCAAGCCGCCGATCCTTTGGAGATTACCAGCAGGTCATCCACCGGACTGGATAAAACCCCTACTCGTTGCGCAGACAGTGTCCAGGAAAGAGCGGTGGCGCAACAGGTAACGGTCCGGATCAGCCACTAATGTGGAGAGGGTTGAAACCAGCGAACGTAAGGCGACCCGAAGAGTGAAACTCGTCATCGATGCCCGCTATACCCGTATCAATCACCATGATGGCATCAGCCGGTATACGGCAGGTTTGATTGAGGCCGTGAGCAAGCGGGCGGATGTCACCATGCTCGTCAGCGACCTGCGCCAATTATCGATGTTGCCCGACGTTCCCTACCTGAAGGTCACTTCTCCCACCTCGCCCCTGGAACCACTGGTGGCGTTGCAGGTCAACAAACTGCGTCCGGACGCCGTGTTTTCACCCATGCAGACGATGGGAACGCTGGGTCGCAAGTTCCCGGTGATCCTCACCCTGCATGACCTGATTTACTATGCGCACCCGCGGCGCCCAAGTTTCTGCCGGCTCCCATCCGGGCGGGCTGGTTCCTGTTCCATCAGGTGTATTGGCCACAGCGGCTGCTGCTCAATCGGGCGGATGCGGTTGCCACGGTCTCCAGCACCACGGCCGGGCTGATGAAACGCCATCGGTTGACCAAGAAGCACATTGGGCTGGTGTCTAATGCGCCCACCGGCCAGGCGGCTCCGCGAGCCCAGGATGTGAAGCCGGAAAAGTCCCTGCTGTATATGGGCTCGTTCATGGAATACAAGAACGTGGAGACCTGATTAGGGCGATGGCCTGCTTGCCGGAGCACAGCTTGCATCTGCTCAGTCCAATCAGCGCTGCGCGGCGCAGCGAACTGGAGGCGTTGATTCCCGCGAGCGCAACGGTGACCTTCCATGACGGGGTCAGTGAAGAGGCGTATCAGGAACTGTTGGCCCAATGCACGGCCCTGGTCACTCTGTCCCGGGAGGAAGGCTACGGTTTGCCGCTGGTGGAGGCGATGAGTGTTGGGACTCCGGTTGTGGTGACGAACATGCCGATCTTTAGGGAAGTCGCGCAGGAAGCGGCACTCTACGTGGATCCGGATGACGCCCCGGGATTTGCCCGGCAGATCCAGCGTCTCGATGACTGGGAAGTGTGGAAGGAATATTCGCAGCGATCCCTCGAACGGGCCGCCGATTACTCATGGGACGAATCTGCCGAACAACTGATCGATCTGGCCCAGTTAGCGATCACTGAATACCGGAAGCGGAAATGAGACCACTGCCTGGTTTTTCGGGCTTTCATAACGGTCGACCGGGCCGAGAAACAATGTCGGTGACGCTCCATTGCTGGATTTGGAAACGGGTCTTGGCCAGTGCTAAGATATTACACGTTGCGATCCTCCATAGCTCAATAGGCAGAGCATTCGACTGTTAATCGAAGGGTTGTTGGTTCAAGTCCAACTGGAGGAGCTTTGAAAGGCCCTGATCCGTGTTTTACGGATCAGGGCCATTGTCATTTCCCCCTGATCTGCCTCCTGCCCGGCGGGCTTTTGGGGCCCAGGCCGGAGGCGGATCATCCTAAGCCGCAGCAAAACGTGAGCTCAAAGGCCTATCTTCGGCGCGGGGATCGCTCCTACGATGGGCATACACCACGAAAAGGGGAGATGACATGAACTCCGTTGAAGTCCTCAAGGACTTGGCCTACCGTCCGCTCGAAGCCGCAAAATCCATTGAAGACCAGCTCACCGCCGAGAATCTGAACTGGCACCCCGGCCACGACAACTCCATCGCGTGGCTTCTGTGGCATTCAGCACGGGAAATCGATGTTCAGCTTTCCCAGCTCAGCGGCAAGGAGCCGGTGTGGACGGCGCAGGGCTACCAAGAGCGCTTCGACCTGCCTCTCGCCGAGGATGACATGGGTTTCGGGCACAGCCCCGAACAGGCGCGCAGCGTCGTCGTCGAGGATCCGCGCCTGTTGATGGAGCACCTCGAAGCCGTGATCAACGCCCAGCTGGACTACCTCAATGTCCTTAGCGACGGTGAGCTGGCGCAGATTGTGGACCGGCGCTGGGAGCCGCCGGTCAGCCGTGGGGCCAGGCTGCTCAGCATTTCATTGGATGCCTTCGCCCACGTTTCCCAGGCGCAATACATCCTGGGGATCCAGCGCTAGGGAACGAAGCGGTGAACAAGCCGCGAAGAGGCAATGAATCCTCGCGCGATGCCGCCCAGGGGACTGGTGGCCCGCCCCCCGGCCGAGCGCCGGTTCACACCCGAATTCTGTTCGGGGAATTGATCAAACCCTCCAATCTGCTGGTAAATGCCGGAAATGCGGTTCATTAGACGATAGACTGGCGAATCGATGATACGTACAGCGCAAGTTGGGGGTTCTCATACCGTGGGTTTACCTCTTGAGGCTGAGTCCGAATCAGCGGTCGGGGTGTTAGTTTTGAACCACCGGTCGCTTGGCGATCGAGAAAACTGGAGAAACCATGTCTGAAGAAGGATCGACGCGAGTAGGCGGAAATCTGAAAACCAGCATCAAGAATGCCAAGGAGCAGGTAGAGGGGCTCAAGGAGCTGGTCCCACAGCAGCTGTCCGATGAGGCGAAGCTGGCGACCACCCTCCTGAAAGACAAGGGCATCCGCATGGGCGTCGCTGTCGGCCTTGCCGTCGGCGCGCTGGTTGTGCTGTTGCTGTTTGTGATCGCTGTAGTGGTCACCCTGGTCAACGTGTTGGCAATTTGGCTGCCCGGATGGGCTGCCGCGCTGATTGTTGCCGGGTTCTTCCTGCTTGTCGCTTTGATTCTGGGCTTGGTGGGCTACCGCAAGATCAAGAAGGCGCTGCCGCTGACTCCGGACGCTGCGATTCGAGGCATCCGCCACGATATCGGCGTGCTGAAGGAAGGCAGCGAGTTCGACGAGTCGAGCCTGGATGAACCGCGCAAGAAGAAGTCCAAGGACGACGAGCACGACAAGGACGGCAAGGACAAGGAACCGAAGCTCCGGCACCGAGCGCCGACGAACTGATCCTGCGCACCAAGCGCCGCCGCCGCCAGATCCAGGCGCTGCGTGACAACCTCGAAGAGAGCATGCGCGGCCCAAAAGCTAAGGTCGATCGCGCCCGTCGCATGGCCGACCAGGCGGGGTCGACTGTCTCGGACGCCGCGGCGAAGGCCCGCAGCTTCGTACTGCCCTCCTCCACCACGGGGGGGCAGACCGATCAGGAACGCGCCACCCAGGAGCGGATGGAGAAGGCCAAGCCCTTCGCGCTGATCGGTGCCGGTGCGCTGGCGCTCGTCGGCGGCTGCGCAAGCTGCTGCGTAAGTCCTAGCCTGCTTCGGATGCCGGCTGCCCCGGGCGGGGCAGCCGGCCCGGTCTGACGACCAAGGTCCACTCCAGTAACTGAATGTTCGCGACCAGACCGGGCGGACACCAGTGGGTTGACGTCGTTGCCGGTCACGAGCTGAGGAGATAGCACGGCCATGGTTTGGACCGCTGTAGCTGCCGCGTTATGTGGCGCTGTATGCCTGGCCTTCGGCGCACACTGGCAATCCGGGGCGGTGCGGACGCAAACCGGCGGGCTGAACCTTTCCTGGGGCAACATTCCGGCACTGCTGGCCAACCGACGCTGGGTATTGGGTACCCTGCTGCTGGGTGCCGGCACCGTGCTGAACGTCTACGCCCTGGCCAGCGCCCCGCTGACCGTTGTCCAGCCCATCGGCGCCATCGCGCTGGTGATCACCGCGGTGGTCAACGCGAAGGAAAACAACCTGAAGATGAACCGGCCCACGGTGCTGGCAATCGTTAGCTGCATGGTCGGTTCGGTGGGCTTCGTGCTGCTGGCCATCAACGTCACCACCCGCAACAGTGACGCCTCCCCGCAGCAGACCCTGCTGATCGAGATGATCCTCTCCGTACTGGTGGTCTTCTTCGCCGTCTTCGGTTTCCTGGGACGCCACAAGTTTGGGCCGTTCTTCTACATCGCCGGGGCCGGGGTGCTCTTCGGGTTCGTGGCGGTGCTGGTGCGCACCATCGCCATCGCGCTGATGCACCTGGAAGAGTTCAAGTTCGCGAACCTGCCCTGGCTGGCCCTGGGATTCGTGGTGATCGCCGGGCTGCTGGCTCCTACTTCGTGCAGAACGCCTATTCCAAGGGCCCGCCGGACTTGGTGATTGCGGGGTTGACCGTGATCGACCCGATCATCGGCATCGCCATCGGCATCTCGATCCTGAACGAACTGCGCCCGGATGTGCCAGGAGTCATCGGCGTGGTGATGGGCATCGCCGGCCTGCTGGCCATCGTCGGGGTGGTGGCCCTGTCAAAGCACCATCCAGATGTGATTGAACAACGCGCCAAGAAGCTGCTGCCGGGGGAATGGACAAGCGTGACGACGCCGACAACTGAACTGATAACTGACCACACGCCTACAAGCAAGGAAGACTGCGTGGCCGAGGAAAAACCGCTGACCATCGTCATTGCCGCCGACACCTACCCGCCGGATGTCAATGGCGCGGCGACGTTCTGCTACCGGTTGGCCACCGCGATGCATTCGCGCGGTCATCGGGTCCATGTGCTGGCCAGCCGGGGCAACAAGGGAAAAACCTACACCGAGGTGCGTCCCGAGGCGATCGTGCACCGGCTCGAATCCCACGCCGTGCCCACCCACGACTACTTCCGCATCACCTACCGTGGGAGGTCAACAAGCAGATCCAGCGGCTGCTGCGGGAGATCGGGCCCGATGCGATTCATGCCCAAAGCCACTACATGATCGGCCGGGCTGCGCTGTCCTACGGGCGCAGCAAGAATATCCGCACCGTGGCGACCAATCACCTGATGCCCGAGAACCTGAACCCGTTCCTGCCCTTCCCGCAGTGGTTCAACAACCTGTACTTCCGCTACTCCTGGTGGGACATGGGCAGGGTCTTCAACCGCGCCGAGGTGATCACCACCCCCACCCCCTTGGCGGCCAAGGCGATGCGCGAACGCGCCGGCCTGACCCGGGTGCGTCCGCTGTCCAACGGCATTGAGGTGGGCAACTACGAGCTCACCGAAGGTGAGAGTGTGCTGCGCAATGAACAACCCACCATCCTGTTCGTCGGGCGCCTGGCCGTGGAGAAGAACGTCAACGAACTGATCGAGGCGCTGCCGCTGATGAGGCAGGTGCCCAACGCCGTACTGGAGATCGTTGGCGGCGGCGAACAGCGCAGCAAGCTTGAACAGGTGGCCAAGGAACAGGGTGTGGCGGACCGGGTCAAGTTCTTCGGGCATATCAGCGACGAGGAATTGCGCGAGGCCTACCTGCGCTGTGACCTGTTCTGCCAGCCGGGCACCGCCGAACTGCAGTCCCTGGTCACCTTGGAGGCGCTTTCTGCCTCCAAGCCCGTGGTCCTGGCCAACGCGTTGGCGCTGCCGCATTTGGTGGATGAAGGGATCAACGGCTACATGTTTCAGCCCGGTGACCGCAAGGACCTGGCCGAAAAGCTGGATCGCATCCTGTCACTGGATGAGACGGAGCGCGAGCGGATGGGCAGGGCCGGGCACCGCAAGGTCATGAACCACGCCCAGAAGAACACGATGGACGCCTTCGAGGGCATCTACCGCCGCATGCTCGACGGCTCGGAACAGGTGTGGGACTAAAATCGCGTGACACCCAGTTCCAGGAACCGGATGGTTATGCTCTAGAATATTTCGAGTGTGCTCAACCCCTTGGCTGGTTGGCAGCTCATGTGGGGCGTTAGCTCAGTTGGTTAGAGCAGGGGACTCATAATCCCTTGGTCGCCGGTTCAAGTCCGGCACGCCCTACGGATAGAACACCGGATGCGCTGTGAAGACAGTCATCCGGTGTTTCGCATTCTCAGACGCTGCCCCGGGCAGGTTGAACGACAGGGCAAGGCCGTGGCGCACCCACGTCGCGCCACCGATTGTTCGAGCGTTCGTTGCCTGCCCGTCACGTTGCCTGCCTAGCCTAAATCTTCATGGGCCGGCTTTTTGTTGCGATTGGTGATTCCTTTACCGAGGGCGTGGGGGACTGGGATCCGAGATTTCCCAATGGAGTGCGAGGCTGGGCCGATCGGGTCGCGAAGCAGCTGTCCAAACAGGATCCGCAGTGGCGTTACGCCAATCTGGCGATCCGCAGTCGCCGGCTGGAACGCATCGTCTGCGAACAGGTTGAACCGGCGCTGGCCATGAAGCCGGACGTCATCAGCTTCTACGCCGGCGGCAACGACATCATGGAGCTGCGCAAGGACATGGCGCAGCTGCTCCACTGCTACACCCAGGCCGTGCACCGGCTTGCCGGCTCCGGCGCCCAGGTTCTGCTCTTCACCGGTTTTGACATCCCGGTCCATCCGCTGCTGGCCCCGTTGAAGCGACGCAACTGGAAGTTTAACGAGCGGGTGCGTGAACTGGCCGAACAGTATCCTTCGACCGTGACGCTCGTGGACTACTGGACGTGGAACGCCTACCGGGATCGGCGGATGTGGGACACCGACAAGTTGCACATGAACCGAGCCGGGCACCGCTATATGGCGATTCGCATCCTGGAGATCCTGGGTGAAAACCACCGGCTCTCCTTCGTGCCATTCGACACCCCCGAACGGATGGGTCTGTTGCAGGCCACGCAGCGCGATGTTGAGTGGCTGCGCCAATGGGTGCTGCCCATGTTCGGCCGGCGGATGCGCGGCATCACCTTGGGCGACACCCTGCAGCCCCGTTGGCCTGAACCGATGTATCCGTCCAGGGGCATGAAGAAGCAGTATCGGAAGCGGCTGGCGCGCCAAAGCATCCAACTGCCCTGAGCCGAACCGGTGCAGCCGAACTCCTCCTGAGCCGGGCAGGGGATTCGTTGGCAGCAGCGGCACCGGAACAGCTGCATCAGTGCAGGGGAAGCAGGATCGAGGGGCGCAAGTCTTCGATCAACAACGCCGGGTCAATGTACTCGCCATTCAGCCGCACACCCCAATGCAGGCACCGGCCATCGCAGTGGGCGCCGGAGGCCACCTCACCGATGACTTCCCGTTCCCGCACCGCATCTCCGACCCGCAAGGATGAGGTCACCGGCTCAAAACTGGATTTGAAACCCTGCCCGTGATCGACGACGATGACCGGCCGGTCCGCGATGAACCCGCGATAGGACACCACCCCGCCCTGCGGGGCGAGCACGCTGATGCCGGCCGCCGCCTTTAGATCGACCCCGCGGTGGCCGGGCAACCAGGTCTGCGCCGGACCATCAAATTCACGCAGCACCTGCACATCCCCGGACAGCGGCCAGTGCCATGGCTGATCGAATTCGCCCGCCGTGCCGGAGGGCACCGTGGGCGGGAGGGGGGAGAGGGCCAGCAACACCGCCAAGAGCGGAAGGACGGCCAGGGACCGGAATCTGCGAAAATTTTTCATGCCTCCACCGTGGAGCCGCGTGCCCTGGCCCGGGCGATGGCGGCGACGCAATGTGGGTAACCGGTGTCACTGGATCCACCGGCCCCTGGGCACTGGAGCGCGTGGAGCCGTGTAGTACACTTGGAACTGCAGTTTCGTGCGACAGGTGTGCCCAAAACACCGGTCGCGGATGCGGAATTGACTTCGCGTGCCACGTTTCACGATTCATTTTGTGTCTAGGCCCCAGAGGTCCGAGCAATCGGTGGGGTCAGCCCGCCTGCCGCGTGCAGGCGTGAACGTAGCACTAGGGCGTATGGCCACCAGGGCCTTGCGCGGAAAACCCAAACAACTAGGGCAGTTACCGCGGTCGAAAACCGGCCGGTCCGCTACTGCCGGAAGGAGTTGCGACATGCCAGTCGTAACCATGCGAGAGCTGCTGAACAGCGGCGTCCACTTCGGCCACCAGACCCGTCGCTGGAACCCGAAGATGAAGCGTTTCATCCTGACCGAGCGCAACGGCATCTACATCATCGACCTGCAGCAGTCGCTGTCGTTCATCGACCGCGCCTACGACTTCGTCAAGCAGACCGTCGCCCACGGCGGCTCGATCCTGTTTGTCGGCACCAAGAAGCAGGCTCAGGAAGCCATTGCCGAGCAGGCCACCCGCGTCAACCAGCCTTACGTGAACCACCGCTGGCTGGGCGGCATGCTGACCAACTTCTCGACCGTTTCCAAGCGCGTGCAGCGCATGAAGGAACTGGAAGAGATCAACTTTGAGGATGTTGCCGGATCGGGCCACACCAAGAAGGAACTGCTGCTGCTCAAGCGCGAGCTGACCAAGCTGCAGAACAACCTTGGTGGTATCCGCAACCTGAACCGCACTCCGTCGGCAATCTGGATCGTTGACACCAAGAAGGAACACCTGGCCATCGACGAAGCCCAGAAGCTGGGCATCCCGGTGGTTGCCATCCTGGACACCAACTGCGATCCGGACGAAGTCACCTACCCGATCCCGGCAACGACGACGCCATTCGCTCCGTCAACCTGCTCACCCGCGTTGTCGCCGACGCTGTTGCCGATGGCCTGATCGCCCGCAACAACAAGGCTGCCGGCAAGGCCGAGGGTGCCGCAGAGCCGATGGCCGAGTGGGAGCGCGAGCTGCTCGAAGCCGGTGCCAAGGAAGAGGCTTCGAAGGAAGAGGCCCCCAAGGCCGAGACCGCTACCGAGGAAGCTGCTGAAAAGCCAGCCGCCGAGTAGTCACCTGAATGACTCATGGAGTTTGTCCGTTGATGCTACGTTGAGATCAAGGGCGTAACTCCAGACCCTCTCGTGGGACGGGCCGGGACACCGACCCGTCCCACGAGCGAAATAACTTGAAACCTCCTAGTGAATGGGGAACGCACGTGGCAAACTACACCGCTGCTGATATCAAGGCACTGCGCGAGCGCACCGGCGCCGGCATGATGGACGTGAAGAAGGCCCTGGACGAGGCCAACGGTGACGCCGAGAAGGCCATCGAGATCATCCGCATCAAGGGCCTGAAGGGCGCCACCAAGCGCGAAGGCCGTTCGACCGCTGAGGGCCTGGTGGCCGCCAAGGTCGAAGGCAACGCCGGTGTCATGATCGAGATCAACTGCGAGACCGACTTCGTGGCCAAGAACGACAAGTTCATCGAGCTGGCCAACAAGGTTCTGGATGCCGCCGTGGCTTCCGGCGCCGCCGATGTGGATGCCCTGCTGGCTTACGAGCTGGATGGCAAGACCGTGGGCGACGTTGTTGTTGAAGAGGGCGCCGTGCTGGGCGAGAAGGTCGTCGTGCGCCGTGTGGCCCGCGTCGAGGGCACCAAGGTTGCCGCCTACCTGCACAAGACCAGCAAGGACCTGCCGGCCCAGGTTGGCGTGCTGCTGGCCGTTGACTCGGACTCCGAGGCTGCCGCCACCGCCGCCCACGACGTGGCCGTGCACACCGCAGCGATGGCCCCGACCTACCTGAGCCGCGACGAGGTTCCGGCCGAGCGCGTCCAGGACGAGCGCCGCATCGCCGATGAGACCGCGCGTGCCGAGGCAAGCCGGAGAAGGCCCTGGAAAAGATCGTGGAAGGCCGCCTGACCGGTTTCTTCAAGGAAATCGTGCTGGTGGACCAGGCCTTCGCCAAGGACGCCAAGAAGTCCGTCGGCCAGATCTTCGAAGAGGCCGGCACCAAGCCGGTCGCGTTCGCACGCTTCCGCGTCGGCGCCTAACACGGGCAGCGATCCGCAGCTAGCATAGCCGCCCGGCACGGGCGGCGGGAATCAGGAGGGGAGGTGAGCACCGAGCAT
>NZ_BAXF01000020.1:0-15713 GCF_001310435.1 Arthrobacter sp. JCM 19049
CCGAGCTGCTGGCTGCGGCGGCCGGCGGCGGTGCGCCGTCCGATCAGGAAGGCCACCACCGCGATGATGATGACCAAGATGGTGTAGCCCATGCCGCTCCCCCGTTTTCTTGCGTACGCCGACGTGTATGAACCTGGATCAATTCAACCAGCTTTTTGACTAAATGTCGGCTTTGCTACGCGTATGGGCATAAAAATTCCCCGTCACTCCTTGCGGAGTCACGGGGAATTTTTTGAACTTAGACCTCGCGGTCTAGAACATCATCCAGGTATTTACTTGGTGATGTTGGTGACGCGACCCGAACCAACGGTGCGGCCACCCTCGCGGATAGCGAAGCCCAGGCCTTCTTCCATGGCGATCGGCTGGATCAGCTCAACCGACATTTCGGTGTTGTCGCCCGGCATAACCATCTCGGTGCCTTCCGGCAGGGTGATGACGCCGGTGACGTCGGTGGTGCGGAAGTAGAACTGCGGACGGTAGTTCGAGTAGAACGGGTTGTGGCGGCCGCCTTCATCCTTGGACAGGATGTAGACGTTGGCCTCGAAGTTGGTGTGCGGGGTGATCGAACCCGGCTTCACAACAACCTGACCGCGTTCCACGTCTTCGCGCTTCAGACCGCGAAGCAGCAGACCACAGTTCTCGCCTGCCCAGGCCTCGTCGAGCTGCTTGTGGAACATCTCGATACCGGTAACGGTGGTCTTCTGGATCGGGCGGATGCCAACGATCTCAACTTCCGAGTTGATGGCCAGGGTGCCACGCTCGGCGCGGCCGGTCACCACGGTACCGCGACCGGTGATGGTGAAGACGTCCTCGATCGGCATCAGGAACGGCTTGTCACGGTCACGCACCGGATCCGGGATGAAGGTGTCAACGGCATCCATCAGTCTTCGATGGCCTTGGTCCACTCCGGGTCCCTTCCAGAGCCTTCAGGCCCGAAACGCGGACAACCGGGGCGTCGTCACCGTCGAAGCCTGCGAGGACAGAAGTTCGCGAACTTCCATCTCCACCAGCTCGAGCAGTTCTTCGTCCTCGACCATGTCGGACTTGTTCAGTGCGACCAGCAGGGTCGGAACGCCAACCTGGCGAGCCAGCAGAACGTGCTCGCGGGTCTGAGCCATCGGACCGTCGGTAGCGGCAACCACCAGGATTGCGCCGTCCATCTGGGCGGCACCGGTGATCATGTTCTTCACGTAGTCAGCGTGGCCCGGGGCGTCGACGTGTGCGTAGTGACGCTTCTCGGTCTGGTACTCGACGTGCGAGATGTTGATGGTAATACCGCGCTGGCGCTCTTCCGGTGCGGAGTCAACGCTAGCGAAGTCGCGCTGCTCGTTCAGATCCGGGTACTTGTCAGCAAGCACCTTGGAAATGGCAGCCGTCAAAGTGGTCTTACCGTGGTCAACGTGACCGATGGTGCCAATGTTGACGTGCGGCTTAGTCCGCTCGAACTTTGCCTTTGCCACAGGTTCCTCCTAGAAACATTTCAGAAGACGTATTTCCGTCTGCGCGGTTCGCAAACGAAACTGGAATCAGTCTACTGGGGGCATGGATAAATATGGAAATTTCGGTCCTCTGCGGGATCCGGTTGTGATGGATCCCTCGTTGGCCGTTTGCGAGGCCGGTTTCAATGGCTTTGGAACCGGCCTCGCGATCGGCCACTCCCCCACACGGGCGGGGTCACGGCCAAGTGTTGGTGCCTGAGGCGATTACTCGCCGCGGGACTTCTGAATGATCTCGTCGGCCACGGCCTTCGGAACTTCAGCATAGGTCGAGAAGGTCATCGAGTACACCGCACGACCCTGGGTCTTCGAGCGCAGGTCACCGATGTACCGAACATCTCGGACAGCGGCACTGCGGCACGGATGACCTTGACGCCCGAGGCATCGGACATTTCCTGGATCGAGCCACGGCGGGAGTTCAGGTCGCCGATGACGTCGCCCATGTACTCTTCCGGGGTACGGACTTCGACGGCCATCACTGGTTCGAGCAGGATCGGGTTGGCGCGGCGTGCACCTTCCTTGAAGACCTGCGAACCGGCGATCTTGAACGCCATTTCCGAGGAGTCAACGTCGTGGTAGGCACCGTCGATCAGGGTGGCCTTCACGCCGACCATCGGGTAGCCGGCCAGGATGCCGAACTGCATGGCGTCCTGGATACCTGCGTCCACCGACGGGATGTACTCGCGCGGAACGCGGCCACCGGTGATGGCGTTCTTGAATTCGTAGCTGACGCCCTCAACGACCTCAAGCGGCTCGAAGGAGACCTGCACCTTCGCGAACTGGCCGGAACCACCGGTCTGCTTCTTGTGGGTGAAGTCGACCTTCTCCACAGCCTTCTTGATGGTTTCGCGGTAGGCCACCTGCGGCTTGCCGACGTTGGCTTCCACGCGGAATTCGCGCTTCATGCGGTCCACCAGGATGTCCAGGTGCAGCTCGCCCATGCCGCCGATTTCGGTCTGGCCGGTTTCCTCGTTCAGGGAAACGGTGAAGGTCGGGTCTTCCGCCGACAGCTTCTGGATAGCGGTCGACAGCTTCTCCTGGTCACCCTTGGTCTTGGGCTCGATGGCCACGAAGATCACCGGATCCGGGAAGGTCATCGATTCCAGAACGATCGGGTTGGCCGGATCGCACAGGGTGTCACCGGTGGTGGTGTCCTTCAGGCCGATCACGGCGTAGATGTGACCCGCGTGGATCTCATCAACCGGGTTCTCCTTGTTGGCGTGCATCTGGAACAGCTTGCCGATGCGCTCGCGCTTCTGCTTGGTGGAGTTCAGCAGCTGGGCGCCGGAGGCGACCTTGCCCGAGTACACGCGGATGAAGTTCAGCTGACCGAAGAACGGGTGGGCAGCGATCTTGAACGCCAGCGCGGAGAACGGTGCGTCCTCGCTCGGCTCGCGGGTCAGTTCGATGCTCTCGTCCTTGGGGTCGTGGCCAACCATGGCCTCGACGTCCAGCGGGGAGGGCAGGTAGTCGATGACCGCGTCGATCATCGGCTGCACGCCACGGTTCTTGAAGGCCGAGCCACAGAAGACCGGGTAGCTTCGCCCTTGACGGTCAGGGCGCGGATACCGGCCTTGATCTCTTCATTGCTCAGCTCTTCGCCTTCGAGGTACTTCTCCATGAGTTCCTCGGAGCCCTCGGCGACGTCCTCAACCAGCTTGTTGCGGTATTCCTCGGCACGCTCCTGCAGATCGGCAGGGATTTCCTGGATCTCGTAGTTGGCGCCCATGGTGACGTCACCCTTGGAGTCGCTTCCCAGACGAATGCCTTCATGGTCAGCAGGTCAACGACGCGACGAAGTCGGACTCGGAGCCGATCGGCAGCTGCATGACCAGCGGCTTGGCACCCAGGCGGTTGACGATGGTGTCCACGGTGAAGTAGAAGTCAGCGCCCAGCTTGTCCATCTTGTTGACGAAGCAGATACGCGGGACGTTGTACTTGTCGGCCTGGCGCCACACAGTCTCGGACTGCGGCTCCACGCCTTCCTTGCCGTCGAAGACGGCAACTGCGCCGTCGAGCACGCGCAGCGAACGTTCCACCTCAACGGTGAAGTCAACGTGGCCGGGGGTGTCGATGATGTTGATCTGGTTGTTGTTCCAGAAGCAAGTCACGGCCGCGGAGGTAATGGTGATACCGCGTTCCTTTTCCTGCTCCATCCAGTCGGTGGTGGCACCACCGTCGTGGGTCTCACCGAGCTTGTGGTTCACACCCGTGTAGAACAGGATGCGCTCAGTGGTGGTGGTCTTACCGGCATCGATGTGTGCCATGATACCGATATTGCGGACCTTGTTCAGGTCAGTAAGCACGTCCTGTGCCACGTTGTCTCCCTAAGAGCTGAGGCTTGGCATGGCCGGCGGCGGGTTCCCGCCGCCGGCGACGCCAGGCGATTCTTACCAGCGGTAGTGTGCGAAGGCCTTGTTGGACTCGGCCATCTTGTGAGTGTCTTCGCGACGCTTCACAGCGGCACCCAGACCGTTCGAGGCATCCAGAATCTCGTTCTGCAGGCGCTCGATCATGGTCTTCTCGCGACGAGCCTTGGAGTAGCCAACCAGCCAGCGCAGGGCCAGCGCGGTGGCGCGGCCCGGCTTGACCTCGACCGGCACCTGGTAGGTTGCGCCACCCACACGGCGGGAGCGAACCTCAAGGGCCGGACGGATGTTGTCCATGGCCTTCTTCAAGGTCGAAACGGCATCGGCGCCCGACTTGGCGGCGGCACCTTCCAGTGCACCGTAGACGATGCGCTCGGCGGTGGACTTCTTGCCACCGACCAGCACCTTGTTGATCAGCTGGGTGACCAACGGCGAGTCGTATACCGGATCAGAAACCAGTGGGCGCTTCGGCGCCGGACCCTTACGCGGCATTACTTACCATCCTTCTTTGCGCCGTAGCGGGAACGAGCCTGCTTACGATCCTTAACGCCCTGGGTATCCAGTGCACCACGAACAATCTTGTAGCGAACGCCCGGCAGGTCCTTCACACGACCACCGCGCACCAGCACGATGGAGTGTTCCTGCAGGTTGTGTCCGACACCCGGGATGTAGGCGGTCACTTCGACGCCGCCGGACAGGCGCACACGGGCAACCTTACGCAGAGCGGAGTTCGGCTTCTTAGGGGTGGTGGTGTACACACGGGTGCACACGCCACGACGCATGGGGTTGCCGCGCAGGGCAGGGGCCTTGCCCTTGTTTACCTGCGGCTGGCGGCCCTTACGGACCAGCTGCTGAATAGTAGGCACTTTCGTGTCCTTCCAATTTTCTAAAATTCTTCGGCGCCGCCGATCCATCGGATGACGGGTACTGCTGCGCTATCTGCTCGTTCCATCGCGCACTCAGCGAAAAGTCTCTAGGCGTGCGAAAGTGTGGCATTCGTTGCGCAACCTACCCGCAACCCGGACCGCGTCCATTTTGCCACACATAAAACAATTGTTACGAGTCTAGCATTAATCCTGCCAGCCCCGAAAATCCAGGATTCAAAGCCCACATGACCAGTTGATTGCCAGTTCGCAAACCCTTGTCCTGCAGGCGTTGAGCCCCGGAGTGTCTCACCTACTATTTTCGCATGCGCCCCACCGCCCAGCAATGGGATGTGCCTCACTATCATTCGGGATATCCGCGTGCCGGCAGTGGCGCCGGGCCGGTTCATCCCCGGCCATACCCTGCGGCGAGCGACTACCCTCGACTGACCTACTGACAGAGGCCGAACACGCCAACAAGGACGATGAGCGGCATACCGACCGAGGGACCCGGCTCAATACCGTTGCCGCGGGAGGACACCGAATGTACGGCTGGGAAAGCTTCCGATGAAGGGATGCGTGCTCGGGGAGGCGCGCGAGCACAGTGCCGCCTACCATGCCGCGTCGCCGGCCAGCATCCGCGGCGTGCCGGGTTGAATCGTCTAGCGGCCGGCAGTGTGCGGCCGTCCGCAAACCTCGGGAGGCAGCGCCACGCAAATCTGCACTCCACTCCCCTGGCTCCCCAAGGCCGCCTGTTGCACACCCAAGAGTCGTAATAGCACCGGGTGTAAATGCGACTAGTCGTGCTTTTTGTCCCGCTGATAATCGACAGTGGAGATCCCTCTACTGCCCGGGATCATGGCGTAAGCCGCTCGCTCACCGTCGGCTTCGCGCAACCCAGCCTTTCGCCTGCCTGCGCCGCGCCTGGGGCTAAGCTGACGGTACCTGGCAAAACCTAGAAGCACGGATGTCGCTCCTCGACCCGCTCACGGAGTTCGTGCCGATACACGCTAGCGTTGTGGTCATTTTCCGAAAGTGACTGCACAGGGCTGGACTTTGCGCAATAGTCCTATGTACTAACCTGCGCAGAAAATAAATGAGCGACCCCACTTGATGTTCATTGCTCGTCTGAGAGCGCGGTACACGGTCGATCTAGCCACCGAGAATAGTTCTCCAAGTTCTGTCGTTGTCCGGTTCCCAGCGCGATGCAGCTCTACTAGATGTGCTTCTTGCTTGATGGAAAGTCTGGGCGGCTTGCCGCGTAGTCTGCCTTTTATCCTTGCAACAGCCATGCCCTCACGCGTGCGTGCCCGGATCAGATCTGCCTCAAACTCGGCAACCATAGCCAGGACGTTGAACAGGAGCTTACCTACAGGGTCGATGGGGTCGAGGACTGATCCGCCGATGCTGAGCTACACCTCGCGGCCGGTGAGTTCATCAACGATGTCTTTCGCGTCGCGCAAGGATCGCGCCATCCGGTCAAGCTTCATCACCACCAACGTATCCCCAGCACGGCAAGCGGCCATCGCCTCGCTGAGACCGGACCGCGCCCTATTCGTGCCAGTGCGGCCTTGATCAGTGAAGATCTTCTCAGGAGCCACGCCCGAGACCATAAGCGCGTTCTTTAGGGCGGCGAGGTCTTGGTCGTTAGTGGATACGCGCGCGTACCCGATAAGGAGTCCGGTCATGATTGGGAGCGTCCCGTTTAGGGTGCCTCTACCGGGCATTTTCTCGGTCGGGTCATACGGGAGTCGGGCGGACCCGGAAACCTGCCAGTGTTGCCAGGACCCGAAGTTGTCCGCACTTGTACCGGTGAACGACCGGCTTGCGGGACGGCATGGGAGCATTGTGGAATGCTAATCTTTGACCTTCGTCCGCTACCAGCCGGACAAGTGGAATTGCATGATGCACGACGGAAACGCCGCTGGACCGTCGATCTAGAACCTTTCGAGACGGGGCCACTTCCGTCACCACCGCGCAGTACGCGCAACTGATGGGTACCAGCGAAACAGGCTCCCAGGAACCCGTGGTGGATATCAACTGGTTAGAAGCCATCCTGTTTTGCAACGCAGCGTCAATGAATGAAGGACTTGCCCCTGCATACATCATCGAAGCCGGTGAGGTGACTTGGCAGACCAACGCCTCTGGGTACCGCTTGCCCACGGAAGCCGAATGGGAATACGCCTGCCGCGCCGGCACAACGGGGCCACAATACGGCCCCCTCGATGCCATTGGGTGGACAGCAAATGACAAGGTAGAGAAACCGCAAGAAGTTGGTCAAAAACTACCCAATGCCTTCGGACTCCACGACACCCTTGGAAACGTATGGGAATGGTGTTGGGATCTACTCGATCCGGCCCGCTACGGAGAATACCGGATCTTCCGCGGGGGAGGTTTCGCTGATAAGTCGTGGAGCGTGCGGGCTTCGACGCGTCGGGGTGGTGCGCCCGGGATGAGCCACCCGGACCTTGGTCTGCGCGTGGCACGGGGTGTCTTCGATGACGCACAGGCAGCGCAAGGCTGGTCAGCCGATGCTGATTCTGAACGGGGAAAGATCACTGGCATGCTGCCATCGGGATGGACGCCCCGGCGATACTGAGACTGCCAAGCAGGCCAGCCCATGTACACGGCGGCGGGTGTCCCACAGAAGGTTCGCCTTGCGGACGGATCAGCCTAGTGCCGAGGACTGCAGACAAAAGTTCTGAGGACTTCGGAAACTGACAGGTGTCGTACTGCGGTCCCCTCCCCTGCCCCGCATCACTCCGGCAACGCGCTCGCTCTACGCACGGGTCACCCATCCGAGGGTTGCCGGATCCTGTTCACGGCTGAGCCACAGGGTTTGGTGTCCACCGCTGGGCAAAGTCCTTAACGGGCGAAGCCCGTCCCCACCGCAAAATAGCGGTGGGAACGGGCTTCGCCATCTGGAGCCGACGGGGCTGCTTCCGATTTAGCGGAAATCCTGCCCGGTGTCGTAGTCATCCATCGAGATGGCCTGGAACTCGGGCGAGAGCCCGCCGTCCAGTCCGTCGTCGTACAGGCCCGAGGAGAAGGCCGAGGTGCCGGTGAACAACGTGGCCTTGGCCTCGTCGGTCGGCTCCACGGTGACCTGGGTGTAGCGGTCCAGGCCGGTACCGGCCGGGATCAGCTTACCGATGATCACGTTCTCCTTCAGACCCAGCAGCGGATCTTCCTTGCCCTCCATGGCGGCCTGGGTCAGTACGCGGGTGGTCTCCTGGAAGGAGGCCGCGGACAGCCACGAGTCGGTCGCCAGCGAGGCCTTGGTGATGCCCATCATCTCGTCACGGCCGCTGCCGGACGCTTGCCCTCGGCCACGGCCTTGCGGTTCGCGGCGGTGAAGCGGGCACGGTCGGCCAGCACACCCGGCAGCAGGTCGGTCTCACCGGACTCAATGACGGTGATGCGACGCAGCATCTGGCGCACGATGACTTCCACGTGCTTGTCGTGGATGCCCACACCCTGGGACTGGTACACGTCCTGGACCTCGCGGACCAGGAACTTCTGGGCCTCACGCGGGCCGAGGACGCGAAGAACCTGCTTCGGGTCCAGGGTACCGCTGGTCAGCTGGGTACCGGCCTGCACGTGCTGGCCTTCCTCAACCTCCAGGCGCGCACGGCGCAGGATCGGGTAGGCCTGCTTCTCATCCCCGTTGTCCGGGGTGATGATCACGCGCAGCTGCTTCTCGTCGTCCTCGATCGACACGCGACCGGTGACTTCGGCCATCGGAGCCACACCCTTGGGGGTACGGGCTTCGAAGAGCTCCTGGATACGGGGCAGACCCTGGGTGATGTCATCAGCCGAGGCCACACCACCGGTGTGGAAGGTACGCATGGTCAGCTGGGTACCGGGTTCACCGATGGACTGTGCGGCGATGATGCCCACGGCCTCGCCGATGTCCACGGTCTTGCCGGTGGCCAGCGAACGGCCGTAGCAGTGTGCACAGGTTCCCACGGCCGAGTCACAGGTCAGCACGGAGCGTACGCGGATCTCATCCACGCCCGCGTCGTACAGCTTCTGGATCAGCACGTCGCCCACGTCCGAGCCGGCTTCGGCCAGCACGTTGCCCTCGGCGTCCTTGACGTCGGTGGCCAGCGTGCGGGTGTACGCCGAGTTCTCCACGGTGTCGTGCAGCTTGCGGAAGCCGGCGATGTCCTCGGCGATCGGCACGGTCAGGCCGCGGCGGGTGCCGCAGTCCTCCTCGCGCACGATGACGTCCTGGGACACGTCCACCAGACGACGGGTGAGGTAACCGGAGTTCGCGGTCTTCAGCGCGGTATCCGCCAGGCCCTTACGGGCACCGTGGGTCGCGATGAAGTACTCCAGCACCGACAGGCCCTCACGGTAGGAGGACTTGATCGGGCGAGGAATAATTTCACCCTTCGGGTTGGACACCAGGCCGCGGATACCGGCAATCTGGCGCAGTTGCAGCCAGTTACCACGGGCCTTGGAGGTCACCATGCGGTTAATGGTGTTCAGTTCCTCCATGCCTCCTTCATCGCGTCGGCGACCTCGTCGGTGGCCTTGGTCCAGATGTCAATCAGGTCCTGGCGACGTTCGGTGTCGGCGATCAGGCCCTTGTCGTAGGAGGCCTGCACCTTGCGGGCACGCTCCTCGTACGGGGCCAGGATGGCGGTCTTGTCCATGTTCGAGGTGATGTCCGAGATCGCCACGGTCACGCCCGAACGGGTTGCCCAGTGGAAACCGGCGTCCTTCAGGTTGTCCAGCGTCTCGGCGGCAATCACCTTCGGGTAGCGCTCGGCCAGGTCGTTGACGATCTCCGAAAGCGCGTCCTTGCCCGCCACCTTGGCAACCCACGGGTAGTCGGCCGGCAGGGTGTCGTTGAACAGCACCTGGCCCAGCGAGGAGTCGATCAGCGCCGGGGTGCCCTCTTCCCAGCCTTCCGGAGCAGGCTGCTCGGCGGACGGGACGAAGTTCTCCACGCGGATCTTGATCGGGGCGTTCAGGTGCAGGTCCCCACGGTCCATGGCCATGATGGCCTCGGCGACCGAGGTGAACACGCGCCCGGCACCCTTCTCCTGCTCACGCTTGGTGGTCAGGTGGTGCAGGCCGATGATCATATCCTGCGACGGCAGGGCGACCGGACGGCCGTCCGACGGCTTGAGGATGTTGTGCGAGGAGAGCATCAGGATGCGCGCCTCGGCCTGGGCCTCGGGGCTCAGCGGCAGGTGCACTGCCATCTGGTCGCCGTCGAAGTCCGCGTTGAACGCGGCACACACCAGCGGGTGCAGCTGCAGGGCCTTGCCTTCGACCAGCTGGGGTTCGAAGGCCTGGATGCCCAGGCGGTGCAGGGTGGGTGCACGGTTGAGCAGCACCGGGTGTTCGGTGATGATCTCTTCGAGCACGTCCCACACCTGCGGGCGGTAGCGCTCCACCATCCGCTTGGCGCTCTTGATGTTCTGCGCGTGGTTCAGGTCAACCAGGCGCTTCATCACGAACGGCTTGAACAGCTCCAGGGCCATCTGCTTGGGCAGACCGCACTGGTGCAGCTTCAGCTGCGGGCCGACCACGATGACCGAACGGCCCGAGTAGTCAACACGCTTACCCAGCAGGTTCTGGCGGAAGCGGCCCTGCTTGCCCTTGAGCATGTCGGACAGGGACTTCAGCGGGCGGTTGCCCGGACCGGTGACCGGGCGGCCACGGCGTCCGTTGTCGAACAGCGAGTCGACCGCTTCCTGCAGCATGCGCTTTTCGTTGTTCACGATGATCTCGGGGGCACCGAGATCCAGCAGGCGCTTGAGGCGGTTGTTGCGGTTGATCACACGACGGTACAGGTCGTTCAGATCCGAGGTGGCGAAGCGGCCACCGTCGAGCTGAACCATTGGGCGCAGCTCCGGCGGGATCACCGGAACGGCGTCCAGGACCATGCCCTCGGGTGAGTTGTCCGTGGTGAGGAACGCGTTGATGACGTTCAGGCGCTTCAGGGCACGGGTCTTCTTCTGGCCCTTGCCGTTGTCGATGATCTGCTTGAGGTTCTCGGCCTCGCCCTTCAGGTCGAAGGTGGCCAGGCGCTTCTGGATTGCCTCGGCACCCATCGAGCCCTCGAAGTACAGGCCGTACTTCTCGCGCATGATGCGGTACAGGCCCTCGTCACCTTCCAGGTCGGCGACCTTCAGGCCCTTGAAGCGCTCCCAGACGGCGCGCAGGCGCTCGGCCTCGGCCTTGGAACGCTTCTCGATCTGCTGAACGGTCTTCTCCGCGTTGGTGCGGGCCTTGTTCAGCTCGGCACCCTTGGCCCCGCCGGCCTCCAGGCGCTCCAGCTCGGCTTCCAGGTCCGCCAGCACGGCACGCTTGTCCGCTTCGGCGTTGTTGGCCAGCTGGCGCAGCTCCAGGTCGTGCTGGGCCTGCAGGTTCGGCATCTCGGCGTGGCGACGGTCTTCGTTCACGCTGGTGATCATGTAGCGGCGAAGTAGATGACCTTCTCCAGGTCCTTCGGCGCCAGATCCAGCAGGTAGCCCAAGCGCGAGGGAACGCCCTTGAAGTACCAGATGTGGGTGACCGGAGCGGCCAGCTCGATGTGGCCCATGCGCTCACGGCGCACGTTGGCGCGGGTCACCTCGACGCCGCAGCGCTCACAGATGATGCCCTTGAAGCGCACGCGCTTGTACTTGCCGCAGTAGCATTCCCAGTCGCGCGAGGGACCGAAGATCTTCTCGCAGAACAGGCCGTCCTTCTCGGGCTTCAGGGTGCGGTAGTTGATGGTTTCCGGCTTCTTGACCTCGCCGTAGCTCCAGGCGCGGATCTGTTCCGCGGTGGCAAGGCCGATGCGCATGAGGCCGAATGAGGAATCGCTGGACATATGGTCCTTATCTCTCTTCTCTGGTGTCTGAAGTCAGTACGTGATGGGTAAGTCGGTCTCACCGACCCGGCGCCGGGCACGCGGTGCGCGCCCCGGCGGCAGGCTGGTGGTTCCTAGACTTCCTCGACGGAGCTGGGCTCGGACCGCGAAAGGTCGATGCCCAGTTCTTCAGCGGCACGGAACGATTCCTCGTCCGATTCGCGCATCTCGATGGTGTTGCCGTCGGTACCAGTACCTCGACGTTCAGGCACAGCGATTGCATTTCCTTGATGAGCACCTTGAACGATTCCGGAACGCCTGGCTCCGGGATGTTCTCGCCCTTGACGATCGCCTCGTAGACCTTCACGCGACCGTGAATGTCATCGGACTTGATGGTCAACAGTTCCTGCAGGGTGTAAGCCGCACCGTAGGCCTCCAGGGCCCACACTTCCATTTCACCGAAGCGCTGGCCACCGAACTGGGCCTTACCGCCCAGCGGCTGCTGGGTGATCATGGAGTACGGGCCGGTGGAACGGGCGTGAATCTTGTCGTCCACCAGGTGGTGCAGCTTCAGGATGTACATGTAGCCCACGGAGATCGGATCCGGGAACGGTTCGCCGGAGCGGCCGTCGAACAGGCGGGCCTTGCCGGTGTTCTTCACCAGCTGCTGGCCGTCGCTGGTCGGGTTCACCGAATCCAGGATGCCGCGGATCTCCTCCTCGGAGGCACCGTCGAACACCGGGGTGGCCACGGTGGTCGAACCGGTCTGGCGCGGCAGGTTCGGCAGGTCCTTGACCCACTCCGGCTCGTTCTCGATGGTCCAGCCCTGCTTGGCGGCCCAGCCCAGGTGGATTTCCATGACCTGGCCGACGTTCATACGCCCGGGCACACCCAGCGGGTTCAGCACGACGTCCACCGGGGTGCCGTCCTCCAGGAACGGCATGTCCTCGATCGGCAGGATCTTGGAGATGACGCCCTTGTTGCCGTGACGCCCGGCGAGCTTGTCACCGTTGGTGATCTTGCGCTTCTGGGCACGTAGACGCGCACCAGCTGGTTCACGCCCGGGGAAAGGTCGTCGTCGTTGTCGCGATCGAAGATGCGCACGCCGATCACGGTGCCGGACTCGCCGTGCGGCACCTTCAGCGAGGTGTCACGCACTTCGCGGGACTTCTCACCGAAGATCGCGCGCAGCAGGCGCTCCTCGGGGGTCAGCTCGGTTTCACCTTCGGGGTCACGCGACCCACCAGGATGTCCCCGGCCTCGACCTCGGCGCCGATGTAGACGATGCCGCGGTCATCGAGCTGGGAGAGGATGTCCTCGGACACGTTGGGGATGTCACGGGTGATTTCCTCGGCACCCAGCTTGGTGTCGCGGGCGTCAACCTCGTGCTCCTCGATGTGGATCGAGGTCAGCACATCGTCGGAGACCATGCGCTGGGACAGGATGATGGCGTCCTCGAAGTTGTGGCCTTCCCAGGACATGAACGCGACCAGCAGGTTCTTGCCCAGGGCCAGCTCACCGGCGTCGGTCGAGGGACCGTCGGCGATGATCGACTGGTACTCCACGCGCTCGCCTTCGGAGACGCGCACGCGCTGGTTGTAGGCGTTGCCTGGTTGGAGCGGGCGAACTTCATGATCGGGTACATCGACTCGGTGCCGTCGTCGTTCATCACCACGACCAGGTCGGCCGAGACCTCGGTGACCACACCGGGCTTCTGCGCGACCACGGAGTCACCGGCGTCCACCGCGGCGTACTTCTCCATGCCGGTACCCACCAGTGGGGACTCGGAGGCCAGCAGCGGCACGGCCTGGCGCTGCATGTTGGCGCCCATCAGCGCGCGGTTGGCGTCGTCGTGCTCCAGGAACGGGATCAGGGCGGTGGCCACCGACACCATCTGGCGCGGGGAAACGTCCATGAAGGTCACTTCGCCCGGCTCAACGAGCACCGGCTCGCCGCCGCCGCCCTTTTCACGCACCAGCACGGTGTCCTCGGCAAAGTGACCGTCCTCGGTCAGCGGTGCGTTGGCCTGGGCGATGAAGTGCTGCAGCTCGTCATCGGCGGTGAGGTACTCGACCTGGTTGGTCACCACGCCGTCCACGACCTTGCGGTACGGGGTCTCGATGAAACCGAAGGCGTTGATGCGCCCGTAGGTTGCCAGCGAGCCGATCAGGCCGATGTTCGGGCCTTCCGGGGTTTCAATCGGGCACATGCGTCCGTAGTGCGAGGGGTGCACGTCTCGCACTTCCATGCCTGCGCGGTCACGCGACAGACCGCCCGGGCCCAGTGCCGAGAGGCGGCGCTTGTGGGTCAGGCCGGCCAGCGGGTTGTTCTGGTCCATGAACTGGGAGAGCTGCGAGGTTCCGAAGAACTCCTTGATCGCGGCCACCACCGGGCGGATGTTGATCAGGGTCTGCGGGGTGATCGCCTCCACGTCCTGGGTGGTCATGCGCTCACGCACCACGCGCTCCATGCGTGACAGGCCGGTGCGGACCTGGTTCTCGATCAGTTCGCCGACCGCGCGGATGCGGCGGTTGCCGAAGTGGTCGATGTCATCCACGGCGACCGGGACCTGAACGATCTCGCCCTCGCGGGTGCCTTCGATGGTGCGCTCACCGGCGTGCAGGGCAACCAGGAAGCGGATCATGGCGACGATGTCGTCGATGCTCAGCACCAGGCGCTTTCGGCGTTGACCGGGGTCTCCACGCCGAGCTTGCGGTTCAGCTTGTAGCGGCCGACCTTGGCCAGGTCGTAGCGCTTGGGCTCGAAGTACATGTTGCGCAGCAGGGCCTGGGCGGCTTCCACCGTCGGCGGCTCGCCCGGACGCAGCTTGCGGTAGATGTCCAGCAGGGCCTCGTTCTGGTCCTTGATGCTGTCCTTCTCCAGGGTGGCGCGCACCGAGTCGTACTGGCCGAATTCGGCCAGGATCTTCTCTTCGCTCCAGCCCAGGGCCTTGAGCAGCACGGTGACCGACTGCTTGCGCTTGCGGTCCAGGCGCACGCCGATCTGGTCGCGCTTGTCGATTTCCAGCTCGAACCAGGCACCACGCGACGGGATGATGCGTGCGGAGTAGATGGTCTTGTCACTGGTCTTGTCCGGGGCGGACTCGAAGTAGGCGCCCGGGGAACGCACCAGCTGGGAGACGACCACGCGCTCGGTACCGTTGATGATGAAGGTACCCTTGTCGGTCATCAGCGGGAAGTCGCCCATGAAGACGGTCTGCTGCTTGATTTCGCCGGTTTCATTGTTCATGAACTCGGCCTTGACGTACAGCGGGGCGGCGTAGGTGGCGTCACGGTCCTTGCACTCGGCGATCGAGTACTTCGGGTCGGCGAATTCCGGCTCCGAGAAGCTCAGGGACATGGTCTCCTGGAAGTCTTCAATCGGGGAGATCTCCTCAAAGATCTCGGCCAGTCCGCTGACGTCCGGCACACTGTTGTCACCGACGGACACGGCGGCGGCCAGGCGCTCCTGCCACCGCTCATTACCGATGAGCCGGTCAAAGCTCTCGGTCTGCAGTGCCAGCAGGTTCGGCACTTCAAGGGGTTCGTGAATCTTTGCAAAAGAAAGTCGGCCAGCGTACGCAGCGTCGCGAGCCGAACTAGCGGTTTGGTTGTTAGAGGTGCTCGAGGCGACCAAGATGGATCCTTCCACAGACCGTCAGGTTTCCGAAGCGTCCCGTTGTGCTAAGGTTCCTGCCAGTGGCTGGTACCCTCGTTACATACGAACCCACCGCTATATGAAGGTCGCATGCGCATACAGTCGGGGCGCAAATTTCCACTGTACCCCATGCGCGCAAGCTTGTCGATAGCAATTTTCCATTTTCGTGCTATAGTTCTGCGCCCGTTTCGCCCCCGGTGGCCCCCGGCCCGGATGAAGCGTTTCGGTTCCTAGTCAGCGCCCACACCGCCGGCGTTCTCGCGTCCCACGCTCCGCAGCGTCACCCATTTTCCTGTGGTGAAGTGCACATGGATTAGTCTTGTAGTGATAGAACATCACCCCAGTTTTCTGGTTGCTTTTCGAATGGAAGTGGTTGCCGTGTCCTCACCCCAAGATGCCGTGATCGTCGGCGGAGCCCGCACCCCCTTTACCCGTTTCAAGGGGGCCCTGGCCTCCCAGACCGCGGTCGACCTGGGGGCGGCGGCCATCGCCGGCGCCCTGGACAACGCCGGGG
>NZ_BAXF01000021.1:0-15566 GCF_001310435.1 Arthrobacter sp. JCM 19049
CCGCCGAAGGGACATCATTGCCCGCTGCGACGCGGACAGCCGGCCCGACGCCGGGTGGGTGTCGCGCATCCTTGAAAACTTCTCCCGCAACCCGGACCTGGACGCAATCACCGGGCTGGGCGTCTTCTATGACCTGCCGCGGTGGGCACGGACCGTGGCCGCCGCGTACTATTTCGGGGCCTACTACGCGGCCATCGGCACCGCGCTGGCCAGGGTGCCGCTGTGGGGCTCGAACATGGCGATGCGCCAACGCGTTTGGCAGTACGCCTCACCCCGGGTGCACCGCCAAGCCGCCGAACTGCATGATGACATGGATCTTTCCTGTGTGCTGCCGTCAAAAGCAAAAGTCCGGCTGGATTTGGGGCTGGTCGTGGGAGTGGCGGGCCGCAGCCTGTCCAGCCCAGGCAGCCACCTGCGGGTGGTGCGCATGGCGTGGCGGACCTTCGCCGCCCATGGTGGACGGCGGACCATCTACCGCCGGTGGAAGGAACGCCTGAACCTGCGGTAGGAACGGACGCGAAAAAACTTTTAGGAAATCTTTCGACAACCGCGTCACGATTCACCGCCCGCCCACTCTTAACCGGTGACAGCGAAGATGATGCCCCGCAGTTGGCCAGCGACCCCGCCCCGGAGCCCAGCGATCCGGAACCTGGTACTACCGAACCGCAGGTAGAGGTCAGTCTGCATAGTGTGACTCACGGACTGACTTCGACCTACGAATTCGCGCTCACGACCTCAAACATCCCAGTTGGCCAGGCCTTCGAGGTCACGCTCGCCACCGACAGCCTGCTGTGGGGTTGGGCCGATGCCGGGGACGGATGCCGCCAGAGCAACAGCTGGCTGGGTCCGGACCGTTTCATTTGCACCGCATCCGGAACGTCGAGCCCCCGGATTATGGTGACGGTGCTGCCCGGTTTCGGGTCGCTGAACGTTCACTTCACCGGGCCCGGGTCCTCCCGGCCAACGGCCAGCTTCACGCTGTCGCGTTAGCCGGGATCAGGCGAGACAGGCCGTCACGCTGCTGGCTCAACGAGAGGTAACCCGGAATTCGGCGCCATAGGTATTGAACGTGCTGGGTACATTCCGGGGGTCCAGGCTCGGCTGGAGCAGCCGCACCTCGTGCGCGCGGATGAGCTCGGCGATGAAATTACTGGTCAGCATCAGGACCAGGTGTCGTCCGGGGCAAATGCCTGAGCCGTCACTGAAGGGCACCAGCGGCCAGTCGGTGTTGGTGCGTTCAGCATCCCAGATGTGCGGGCTGAACGTGTTGGCGTACCCCAGGTGCCTGTCGTCCCGGTGGAAGTAGGGCGCAAAAATCAGCGCCGAGGTGCCCTCGGGCATGATGCCCGGCGTGAATTCCACCGAGCGGGTGGCCTGGCGCAGGATGAAGGGCGTGGTGGGCCACAGGCGCAGGGTATCGAGTACGGCATGGCGCAACTTTGGCAACAGCGGGGCCGGGTCCGAAGCCTGAACCAATGCTCCTCACGGGCCTCGTCCATCTTCGGCTCATCGCTGGAGAGCAGTGCCATGGCGGCCCATGCGGCGGTTCCGGCGGGATCAAAGGCAAAGAGCCACTGTGGAACCTGATCCGCCGGCTCAGTCTCGGAAGGCCCCATATTCTGCATGAACGCCGCCAGGCTCCCCGGCTCCGCGCGGTCGAGGATCTCCTTGAGCGTGGCGTGGAAGTCGTCACGGGTGACCCGGTCCAGCGGCCGAAGAAAAGCGAGGTTGCCCCTGGACCGCAGCGACTCGATCAGCTCGATCAGCCGATCGTCATTTCTGGCCGAATCCCCGAGCACGACCCTGCGAACCATGCGGAACCAGGCGCGATTGAAGTCATCCCAACGCAGGGTGCCACTCTCGGCTCCGACCTCGTCCAAGAGGATCTTGGCTTCCTCTCGCACCGCTGGCAGCAGCGTACTGGCCATCTTGTGTATCGGATGATCCGAGCCGAGCGCCTTTTCGTTGAATTCCCTGCGTCCGGCCCGTTGTGGTCCGCGGGTGATCAGTGAGGAACGCGGTTCGAAGTGTTCCAGGGCTTTGCGCTTGAGCAATTCGGCGGGGGTGAAGGGTTCAGGTGTCTGGTCCAGGACACGGTGCACGTCCTGTGGATCCAGGATCAGCGAGAACTCCCGGCCGAACAGCTTCAGCTGCAGGGGACCTGGGCCGTACTTGTCGGCCAGGGCCTGCATCCGCTTCACTCCGCGACGTTCAATGTCCAAGCGCTCGGCGATCGCCATGACCTTCGGCCGCCGGCGAATTGGTCCCTTGGCCAACACCGGCGCGAAGATGTCCGCCACGATCTGGGCTGTTTCCGGCCAGGTGGGACGCGGCAGTGGATTTTGTGTGGCATTGAGTGAAGACTGGGTCAGCTCCGGCTCGGTCAACGACATCTCCTGGGTTGGTGAAGTGAGGTGGATAATCGGGTAGCGGGTGGACGCTACTTTTGCGGCGACCCGGATCTCCGATGTGGCCTTCGGCGCTTGCATCCAGCACGCGCTGGATGAAAGCGGTGTACTCATCCACGTAGTGCTGGAGGAACTTGCGGGTGGACTCGTCGGTGACGGTTCCGTCCTCCTCGTAGGCCTCGGGCTTAAAGCTGATGTAGGCCTCTGGGGCATTGAGCTGTGGCGCGTCCAGGAACCCAAGGACCGTGCGCATTGAGGACTGCATCAGGGCGGTGCCAATGGCTCCGGTGGAAGCTCCAATGACGGCTGCGGGCTTGCGTGCGAAGGAGTTGGTGCCCCAGGGGCGGGACCCCCAATCCAAGGCGTTCTTCAGTGCGCCTGGGATGGAGCGGTTGTATTCCGGGGAAACGATCAGCAGGCCATCGGAAGCTTCGATCTGCTTCTTGAACTTGGTGGCCGCCTCTGGATAGTTCTCGTCCAGGTCGCGGTTGTACAACGGAAGATCCCCGATGGGGATCTCGGTGAATTCCAGACAGTCCGGCGCCAGCTTGATCAGCGCTTTGGCAAGAATCCGGTTGATGGACTTGCTGGAGAGCGAACCAACGATGTACCCGATGTTGTAAGTAGCCATGGCGCTAGTCCATCACTCGGGCTCCCCGGAATCGAGTGGTTGGCGGCGATTTTGAGCAAATGCGCAGTGGAACTGGACGAAGAAAAAGGTTTCCGGTGATGCCGGGCAAGGGTTGATGAACCAGTAAACATTTCGCACTTGCACGCAGATCTGCTTTTTAAGACGCTCCAGTGGTGTTGCTTACGAAGTCAAGTATTGGTTTGGGGTGACGGATAGGGTGGGTGGGACTGCCATTTTTGAATCATTGAATGCAGGAGCCGCCGTGTCCGTCATTGAGTCGTCGACCCACCCTGTTGCCGCCGAACAAAAGCGGCCGTTGGGTACGGCTGCCTGGCAAACGGCGATCCGCCGGTTCTTCCAGGTGGTTTCGATTGTTGAGTGCTTCACATGGGTGGGGATGCTGACCGGCATGGCCTTTAAGTACCTGATCAACGGCAACGGCATTGGCGTGACGATCTTCGGATGGGCGCACGGCGTGACTTGGCTGTGCTATCTGGCTGCTGCGGTGGTGACTGCGGTGACGTTCCGCTGGAAGATCTGGGTGCTGGTTGTTGGCACGGCGGCCTCCACCCTACCGTTCCTGACCCTGCCTTTTGAACGGTGGATGGCGAAGTCCGGGCGGCTCGTGGTCAACGCGGACGCTTGACCGCCCAGCAGGCATAACCAAGACAACGACGGGCGACGGGAAGATCCTTCCTGCCGTCCGCCGTTGCTTTCACCAGGCGCCATGCTTGGCAGCTGCTGCCGGGTTTAGGCTTCGGTGCCGCCGTCCACGCGCAGCACCACACCGGTGATGAAGTTGGCTTCCGGGGAAAGCAGGAACGCGGTGGCGCTGGCGATGTCCTCTGGCTGACCCAGCCGCTTCATGGGAATCTCTGCCGCATATCCGGCCTTCGCCTCCTCCGGCAGGGATGCCAGGGCCGCGGTTTCAATGGCGCCGGGGGCCACCGCATTGACGCGGATGCCCGCTTCAGCGTTTTCCTTCGCGGCACTGCGGGTCAGGGAAACGACCCCGTGCTTCGCCGCACCATATGGGGTCAGCTGCGGGGTAGCGCTAATTCCCGCCAGGGAAGCGATGTTCACAATGGAACCCTGCCCCTGTTCGGTAAAGTGCCGGACCTGGCTTTGCATGGCCAGGAACGTGCCGGTCAGGGTGATGTTGATGGAACGCTCCCAGTCAGCGGTGGTGACATCCTGAATGGGTTTGGGCATGGCACCCACCCCGGCGTTGTTCACCGCCATGTCCAAACGGCCAAAGACCTCCAGGGCGCGGGGAACCAGCGCATTGACCTCCTCGGGAACTGAGACGTCCGCGTGCAGGTAGGAGGCACGTCCCCCGGCGTTCTCGATCAGTTCCACGGTTTCTGCGCCGGCCGCGTCATTGACATCTGAAACCAGGACGGCGGCCCCGTCCTTGGCCAGGCGCAGCGCGATGGCGCGGCCGATGCCTGCACCGGCTGCGGTGACGAGGGCTACTTGGTTGCTGAACTGCATATGTACTACTCCCTTGATGCTGATGGATGGCGGGATGCCCGGTGGTGGACGGTGAGGTGGCACAGCGTGCTGGAAGGGGAAGCGGCAGCGTCGGGAAACCCTTGCCAGACGGCCCAAGGGTCAGAGGCGCGAGCGTGCCTGCTGCTGGTGCCTGTCGCATGCCAAGCAGCCGTACTGCGGCCGGGGACCCATGACGGCATGGCCGCCGCACATCGCGGCGAATGCGAATGAACTTCACCATGCACCTACTTCGGGCAACAGGGACTTTCAACCTTCCCGGAACGTCAGATCCCGGGTATCCCTGTACTGCCCACAGTACCCACCGCATCTTGTCTACGGGTCGATTCTGGACCGGGTTATTCTCACTGCGTGAAGCCTTCCGCAAACCCCGAAACCCTGCTATTCCTGCCTCTCGGGGTGCCTACCGCCGGTGGTCATTGACCTGCTAACCGGAACACAATCCGGCGTCGGCCGAGCGTGGGGTGGGCCCTTCCTTTGCTTCGGGGGTCCTCTGCGGTGCGGCGGTCTTTTGATCCAGTTGGTCAATGTCCTGGCCCAGGACCAGCTGCACTCCTGCTGCCGCGCCCACCTGGGGCGTGAGGTCCAGATGCAGGTCACTGGCCAGGGTCTTCGCCGTCACCAAGGCCGCGTCGCTGCCGTCAACTAGCAGTACCGTGGACGCCTGCAGCTGCCGTGCGGTGTCGATCCCACTGACGGTGTGGCCCAGGCGCTGACCTCGGCGGAATACTCTGCGGCCAGCCCACTGAGCCCGGCACCGTTCGTGATCCTCACCGGCGCCGACCGCGCCGGCTTGGTTTTCTGCTTCTTTGCGTTCTTCTCCTCGCCGGACAGTGGACGGTCAGCGCGCAGCGACGCAAAGACCGTCTGGGCTTCAGCGGAAGGGACAACCCGGTTCGGGTTCTGCGGTGCCGGGCTCCACGGCATGGTCAAGAACGAGATCTGCGAGGTGGGAACGTCGGCCAGCTGCCGGGCCAGGGAAACCAGACTGCTCAGTGATTCCAGGCCGGGATCTACGGTCATCGCGGAAGTGGCGGCATCCAGGAAGGAGTACAGCCGGTCGGGGCGCGTGAGCACCTCCCGGCTGGTCACATGCTGCACGATGGCGGACATGACCATCTGCTGGTGATCCATACGGGCGATATCGCTGCCATCCCCGACGGCGTGGCGGGTCCGGGCCAGGGCCAGCGCATCTTTGCCGTTGACGGTCTGCTGGCCTGCGGGAAGATCCAGCTTCGCCTTCGGGTCCTTCAGCGCCTCGGGCAGGCACACCGGCAGGCCATCCAAGGCGTCAACGACGGTAATGAATCCCTCGAAATCCAGCTCGATGAAGTTATCGATCCTGACCCCGCTGAGCTCTTCGACCGCGGTCACCGAACAGGCCGGGCCATAGTTCAACGCCGAGTTGATCATCCCATAGCCGCCCGGATAGGCCCCGTGCCCGTGATCCTCACAGGCCGGCAACTGCATGAGCGTGTCCCGCGGCAGCTGCACCGCATCGATGCGCTCGTTCTCGGCCGCGAAATGTACCAGCACCATGGCGTCACTGCGCCGCGACCCGTGATCAGAGCCGTAGGCCGTGGAGGACTCGTCGCGGGCATCGGACCCGAGCAGCAGGATATTGCGCTCACCGTCCGGAACAGGGTCCTCGGCCGGGAAGCGGGACCCCAGGGGAGCGGTGGTGATGTTGCGCTGCAGGTGCAGCACCGCCATCGCGGTGGTGCCGACCAGGCCGCAGAACAGCACCGCAACAATGATGCTGATCAACGCGCGCCGCCGGCGCGGAGCGTGAACCCGGTTCCGTCCTTCTGCTGCTCTTCCGCGCTTCATGCCTTGCGGGTTGTTCACGCTCGCCGGGTCCTTCCGTCCACACACCTCTGGTCAAAGTCAGAATTTCCATGGCATCACGGGTGGACGGGGCGGCACCAATAGCCGGAGGGGCAGCTTCCATGCGTGGCGCGCATGAGTGGAAAACCCATCCCATCCAGCGTGTCGCGGGGAGCAGATCAACGCCGGAAACAAGCAGTCAGTGCCGCAGCAGCTGCAGGAAATTCGTCAGCGCAGGGCCGTGGTGGCGTTCATCGCGGTAGACCACGCTGATGGACCGCCGGGCCGGGGTCCGCAGCCGGGCCACCCGGCCGCCCAGGAAGGAGGCGGAATGAGCCAACACCTCGGGCACAATCGTGATGCCGCCGGCCGCGATGCTCAGCTGAACCAGCGCGTCACGTTGAGTGGTGGTGATGACCTGTTCCGGTTGTACGCCGTAGTCGGCATAGACGCCTTCGGTCACCGCGCGGATGGAGGTGCCTTCTGGCAGGGTCACCAGGGTGCGTCCGTGCAGGTCCGCCACGTCAAGGACGTCGGCAGAACCGTTGGTCGCCGCCTCGGGCAGCACGGCGGCGAAATTCTGGTCCTTCAGCGGCAGGGCAGCCAGCTGCTCCGGGACGGTTTCATTGACCCCAAACCCCAAATCGGCCCGGCCAAGCCGCACGGCCTCGGCCAGCTCCTCCGAATCCTCAACCGTGAAGGTTTCCACCCGCACCTCGGGGAACTGATGGTGGAAGCGGCCCAGGTAGGGCGGCAACACCGTGGAGATCAGCGAGGGCAGCCCGGCCACCTTGAGTGTTCCGGCCAGAAGGTTGCGGTGGGCGTGGATGGTGGAGTCAATCGAGGCGATCTCCGCAAGAATCCGCCGCCCGGCCGGCACCAGGTCCCGGCCCAGTTCGGTGAGCACCATGTTCCGGCCCGATGCAATGAACACCGCCATCCCCAGGACATCCTCCAGCGCACGGATTCGACGGGACAACGAAGGCTGGGAGATGCCCAGTATGTCGGCCGCCGCGGTGAATGAGCCGTAATCCACGACCGCGATCATCGCATCCAGCTGGGCGATGGTGTTGCCGGAGGACAGGCGTGGGCCCGTCAACGGGCCGGGCGGGAGCAGCGGCGGCTCATGGTCGGGGGTCAAGGATGGCACCTCTACAAGGCAGTGGGGGCGAGCAAGGCCTCACCGTATCATGCAGGCGCCGAACGCTGCCCGGTCCTGAGCGCCTGCTCCGCGTGGATAATTTTCTGATCCATGTGGGAAGTGCATGCGTCATACCGCTGGGGCTATTAGTGGCTTAACCCGTGGCTCAGTAGGGTGAATGGTTATGCGTACTTCACCTTGGCGGCTGGTTGCGGCAGTGTTTGGCAGTGTCCCGAAGATCCCTCTGAGCGGCAGGGCGAGCCGCTGGCACCGTGCCCGGGAAGAGGTGCGCCAATGAGTAGGCAGGCCGCCGCTTCCCCGGCCCGGATCTCACGGGCCAGCCGCCACGATGCCCAAATTATCATCGGGATGACCTTGCTGCTCACGGTCATGGGCCTGGTCATGGTGCTATCCGCGTCCGGGGTGAGCACCCGGTCCTCGCCATACCGCCTGTTGACCACACAGGCGGTGGCCGCGGGCTTGGGGGTTGCGGCCATGCTCGTGTTGTCGCGCTTCCCGGTGCGGGTGCTGCGCAAGCTGAGCTGGCCGGCCTTCCTGCTGACCCTGGTGCTTCTGGTGCTGGTGCTGACACCGCTGGGGGTGGAGGTCAACGGGGCTCGGCGCTGGCTGGGTTTGGGGCCGGTGACGTTCCAGCCCTCGGAGCTGGCCAAGTTCACCAGCGTGCTGTGGTCCGCCCACATTGTGGATGCCAAGCGGAGGCTGCTGCACGACTGGAATCACCTGGCCATCCCCTACCTGGTCGGCAATGGGCTGTTTATCGCCCTGGTGTTGCTGGAGAAGGACTTGGGCACGGCCGCCGTGCTGATGCTGATCACCCTGGCCACGCTCTTCATTGCCGGGGTGGAGTTGCGCAAACTGCTGGTAGTGCTCGGCGGGGTCAGCGTTGTGGTGATCATTGCGGCGCTGATCAGCCGAACCGCATGGTGCGCCTGATGAGTTGGGCGAACCGGGCCTGCGATGACGGGATGGATCTGTGCCACCAGAACCTACAGGGCCAGTACGCATTGGCCTCCGGGGGGCTGTGGGGCGTGGGCATGGGGCAGAGCCGGCAGAAATGGCACTGGATCCCCGAAGCCCACACCGACTTCATTTTCGCCGTCATCGGCGAGGAGATGGGCTGATCGGCTCGCTGTTCTTCTTGCTGATCTTCGCCTTCCTGGCCGTGTCCATCCACCGGATTGCGCAGCGTTCAACCTCCGTCTTTGCCCGCTGCTTCTGTACGGTCACCTTGATTTGGCTGATCGCCCAGGCGGTGCTGAATATCGCCATGGTGGCCGGGCTGGTCCCGGTCACCGGGGTGCCGCTCACCTTCATTTCGTTTGGTGGGTCCTCCCTGGCCACCTCCCTCGCGGCGATCGGGGTGGTGTTGGCGGTGGCCCGGGACAACGGCCGCCAGCCGGACCCGCAACTCCAGGTGTCCAAGGAAACAGGTGCGGCTTAAGGGTGTGGTGGCATACCGGATCGCTGGCTCTGCCGGTGCACCGCCAACGCCAGGGAGAGCACCGTCAGCAGCCTCGGGTCATCAAGGCTGATACCCAGCAGCTCCTCCAGCCGTGACAGGCGCTGGTAGAACACCGAGCGGGAGAGCAGGCTGTGCCTGGCGGCCAGTGACCGGTTCGCCGGATGGGCCACGCAGGCTTCAAGGATCCGCAGGAATTCCGCGCGCTGCGCCTGCGGCAGGTCGAGGACTGGAGCCAGCACCTGCCGGGGCAGGCGCTGTAGGGACGGTTCATGGCGCAGCTCGTGGGCGAGCAGGGCCAATGGTTCGGCGGCCGTGTGCACCACGTTGCCGCCATCCGTTCCCAGATGCAGTTCGAAACCGGCCCGCGCCTGGCGCAGAGAATCGGCCGCCGCCTGCAGTTCATGGCAGCCGGGGCCCAGATACAGCGGCCCGCGCAGGTGTTCGCCAGGTTCGAAGGCTTCCTGCGCGAAAGGCGCGGTCTGCTCCTGCAGCGACAGCAGACCGAAGAGCAGTGAACGCCCGTTGACCACCTGATGGGCCACCGTGGCCTGATGCGGCGCGAAGGCCTCCCGCAGGCTTTCGGCCGCGAGCCCCGGATCCGCCTGTGGAGTGAGGGCTATGGCGAAACCATGCAGGATCCTGCCGCGAAGTGGCAGGCCGGAGGCTTCAAAACGGGGGACAAGTTCGGTGGCGGAGACCTTCTTGTGCACCAGAAGGTCATCCAGCAGCTGCTGTCCGGTGCCCAGCTCCCAGCGTGCGGACCCGGGACGCTGCAGCAGGTCCACGCCGATGGCCACGGCCGCCATGGTCAGCACATGGTGCACTCCGGCGGGATGCTGGGCCTGAAGCGAGCAGATCAGGGAACCGAAATGCTTGCCGTGCAGGGTCACCGGCACCGCATGCCGTCCCGGGTTTCCGGCACGGTGTTCCCGGCCCGAACGCTCCTGCCAGGACTCGAACATCTGCTGCGGCGCCGTGGAACTCGGGGCGTAGCGCAGGACATGGTACCCCTGGTCCTCCAAGATCACCGGTGTTCCCAGCAGCTGGGCGCAGGTGGACAGGATGCTATCGGTCGGGGCGCCGCGCTGCATCAAGGCGGTGAACAGCACGGTCACCGTGCCGCCGGCTTCAATGCGCCGGGTCTGCTCGGAGAACAACCACTCGTGCAGGGCGCCGGTAATCTCCACGAACGCGACCTTTCGGTGCATGACCACCAGAGCCAGCCCCGCCTCGCGGCAGGCCTGCACCAGCTCCTGCGGTGCCTCGCTGACCGGGGTGCCAAGCTCCAAGACCAGCAGCGGCACGTCGCACAGGGCCAGGCCCCGAACATAGCGCGTGAAATCCGGGGCCGGGCCCCAGCCAATGCCGGTGGTCAGCACCATTTCACCACCGCGCAGGTGGTCGCGCGGCATCATGTTCTCCAGAACGTGGGCCCACCGGATGGGCCGGGCCAGATTCTGCTGATCCGCGAACACCTGGGGATCCCCGGCCAGCACGGGTGGAAGCTGGAGCACCTGGGCAACGGTCGGCATGCCATCGGCCGGACAAAGTGTCCGGCTGGAACCGAATTCCGCACCGTGTGTCACTGTCAGTTCCTTCCCATCTGTGCGAAGCTAGCGGTCACAGTGTATTTTGTGATGCCCTTCACACCATACAGGTTGTGCTGTACCGAGGAGGATACTGCTGATGTTTGGGTTGCCGACATTCACCGTCGTGGTGATCCTGGGCGTTCCGGCGTTCTGGGTCATCTACACCGCCACGTTCATGTGGCTCAGCCGCAACTGGAAGCGCGAGGACCTGGGAGGGGAGAAATGAGCCTGGAACTGGCCTTCCTGGTTGTCTACTTCCTCGCCATGGCCGGTATCGGCTTCTGGGCGATGAAGCGCGGGCAGTCCGACTCGGAGGGGTACCTGCTGGGCGGGCGCAGCCTGGGCCCCGGAGTCACCGCACTGCGCCTGCAAAGCTCCTCCATGTCCGGCTACATGTTCATGGGCGCCGGCTCGCTGGGCTATACGCAGGGCTACTTCGGCATGTGGTACGCCCTGGGTGACTTGGGCGGCGGCATCCTGAACCTGTCCGTGCTGGGCCGCAGGATGCGCAAGCTCTCGCAGATCCTGGGCTCGATCACCTCCATTGAATACCTGGAACACCGCTACCCATCCAAGTGGATCCGGCTGATCGCCGCACCGGTGGCGCTGTTCTGCATGTTCTTCTATGTCCTGGCCCAGTTCATTGCCGGCGGGCGTGGCCTGGAGATGGTGACCGGGGTGTCCTTCCCGCTCGCCCTGGCCATCGCCATCGGCGTGATCGTGCTCTACACGTTCCTCGGCGGCTACCTGGCGGTGGCCTACACCGACTTCGTGCAGGCCATCATCATGGTCATCGGCATGGTCTGGATCCTGATCGCCACCTTGATCGCCATCGGCGGCTTCACCGCAGGCAACGAGGCCGTGGGGCAGATCAACCCGAACCTGCTGACCATGTGGGGCGCGGACCTCGGCTTCCAGGGGCAGTGGGGCGTCATCCTCGGCGCGCTCTTGGTCTTCTCCATCGGCTACATGGGCTGGCCGCACGTGGTGGTCAGCCACATGGCATGAAGAAACCCTCGGTGGCCCGCACCGCCGGTGCATACTCAATGATCTTCAACCTGCTGTTCATCCCCGGCCCCTACCTGGTGGGCATGTTCGCGCTGCTGCTGCTGCCGAACCTGGCCAACCCGGAGATCGCGATCTTCGAGGTCGCCGACGCGGTGCTGCCCAGCTTCGCGGTGGGCATCGTGATGGCCGCGATCATGGCGGCGATCATGTCCACCGCCGATGCCCTGCTGCTGCAGGCCGGCACGATTGCCGGGCAGGACATCTATGCCCGGTTCATCAACCGCAAGATGACCGATGGGCAGATGGTGTGGGTTTCGCGCATCACCGTGCTGCTGTTGGCCGTGATCGGCTACGTGATCGCCGCCTTCGACCCGCCGGCGTCGCCGCGGTGGTCATCTTCTCCACCACGGTGCTGGGCAGCGCCTTCGTTCCGGCGTATGTCTGCGCCGTGTGGTGGAAGAAGGCGAACACCGTGGGCGCGATTTCCTCAATGATTGCCGGCACCGTGGTTTCGGTGGGCTGGCAGCTGTCCGGACTGCCGGATTCCACCGGCATCGACCCGATGGTCACCGGCATCCTGGCCTCCACCATTGCCATGATCGTCGGCTCGCTGGCCAGCCAGCGCAGCCATCCGGTGCCCGAGCACATTGCCCGCGCCCTGGAGGAGACCGCAAGGTGGGCCCCATCCCGGCCCGCATGCTGATGAACCAGGATGCCTACCTGGCGGCCCAGGCGGAAGTGGCGGCCCGCCATGAATGAAGTGGTCCTTACGACCCTGGTGGATGAGCAGGACGCCTGGCGGGTGCTGAAGTCCAAGGCGCCGCAGCTGCACGCTGGCAGCGCGCGCCTGCTGCACCACCCCTTCGCCGGGTTCCAGTTCCAGGTCCCGCAGCCGGCCAGGCGGCAGCGTGCCGCCCACGTGCTGGTGGACTATTACTCCGGCAAGGCGTTCTTGAGTGACCCGTGGCGCCTGGAGGACGCGGCGGGCCTGGACCTGGCGAAGGTCAAGGACCCGAAGTGGAACACCATTGACTTTGAAACCGCCCGACACAAGGCGGCGGCGCTGGTGCGCACCGCATCGATGCGCAAGGCGAAGCTTGCCTGGCGCGGGGGAGTCAAGGAGCAGTCCTGTGTGCGGACGGTCTGGAAGCCGAACTGGATGCTGCAGGCAAGAATTGCCGACCAGGACTACCGGATCATGGTGGATGGCCTAAATGGCGGGTACTTCGTGGTTGGGGGATAGTCCACGGGACGAAGCTCCCTGTCCCTTGTTAGGGCGCGAAGGGCTCCGGAAGCGGAAGGACACCTATAAAGACAAGTGGAGGAGCCACCGTGACGGTGGCTCCTCCACTTGGAGTTCTTTCCGACAGGGCCGGAAACAAAAGAGTTCTAGGCGCCCAATTCCTTGATAATCGCCTCGTTGAATGCGTCAAGGTCACCTGGGTTGCGCGAGGTGATCAGCACCCAGTTCTCAGCCGGGCAACGGAATACCTCAACGTCCTTCCAGGTGCCGCCGGCATTGATGACGTCGGTCTTGACGGACTTGTAGGAGGTCAGGGTCTTGCCCTTGACCAAGCCGGTCTCGACCAGCAGCCACGGGCCGTGGCAGATTGAGGCGATTGGACGGCCACCGGAGGCGAAGGACTTGGCGATGCGCTGGGCGTCCTCATCCAGTCGCAGGTTGTCCGCGTTCAGCGTGCCGCCGGGCACCAGCAGCAGGTCGTAGTCCGCTTCATTCACCTCGGACAGTGCGGCATCCGCCTGGAAAGCCTCACCCAGATCCCAGTCGCTGACGAGGCTCTGCACCTCACCGGTCTTCTGGGATGCGATGGTGACCTCGGCGCCGGCATCCTTCAGCGTCTGCACCGGGCTCTTCAGCTCATCCTGCTCCACTCCGCGGTTGGATACCACCACGAGAACCTTCTTGCCTGACAAATCGGCCATGGTCTTGCTCCTTTCGTTGGGATCCACTGGCCACGATTGCACTCGTGGACGTGGCACGCAAGAGGGGGTCAGCAACTATTCAGGTCGTGGCACTTAGTAGGGACTAGCGGGCGTGCTGGATTTGGTGCAACGGGGAACCCTTGCGCATCAGCACCAAGGTGGCCCCGATGCCCAGCGCTCCAAAGAACGCGCTGATCCACCAGGAGGAGGACCAGCTGCCGGTCACCACGACCAGCCAGGCCACCAGCATCGGACCGGTGAAGTTTCCGATGTTGAAGATCTGCTGCATCAATCCCATGGCCGCGGGTGCCGAACCGCCCTCGGGCGCCAGGTCCACCGCGATGCGCGTCATGGTCGCTGGCACCATGGCCCCGCACAGGGAGAACAAGCCCACACTGAGCACTTGGAGCAGCATCAATTCTGGCGGGTAGTCGATGGCGAAGGTCAGCACGGAAGTCGCCGCCATGATGAGGAACGCGGCGAGGAGCAGCTTCTTGGCCGAGAATCCCTTCTGCAGCAGGTTGCCGGTGCAGATGGCTCCGATGCCGTTCAATCCGCCAACCACGGCAGCAAAGAGACCGCCCATCACCGGAGAAAGTCCATCTTCGCGGTAAATGCTGGGCAGGAATCCAACGATGGCCATCCACTGAACGGTGTAGCAGCCGAAAATGAGGCCGCTGAGCCACACCCGACCGGAGGATGCGGTCGCAATGATCCGGGTCAGGGCTGCCTTCGCTCCGGCGCTGCCAGCGGGATGGTCGGGTGCTACGACCTTGAGAATCAACACCACCGGGATGAGTGTCGCGGCGGCAAGGAACAGCCACCACGTCTGCCAGGTGATGTACTGCAGTGCGATAGCGGTTCCGAGTACGCCCAGAAAGGTGGCAATGCCCATGAATGCGGCCCACCAGCCCACGGCGACATTCATACGGTTCAGCGGTGCATGGGCACGCACCAGTCCCGGGCCCACCACGCTGGCCATGATGACACCCGCACCCTCGATGATGCGGGTAATCAAAAGCAGGGTCGCGTCCTGTGACAAGGACCCGGCCGCCGATCCCACGGACAGTAAGAGCAGCCCCAGAACCATGGTGTGCCTTTGGGAGATCAGTTCTGCGACAAGAGACATGGCCAACCCGCTGACCATGCCAGCCACTTGAACCACGCCTAGCAGTACGCCGGACATGAGTAGAGAGATGCCCAGTTCGTTTTGCAGCACCGGGATTGCTGAGGGGAGTTTCCAGATGTGCAGGGCTGCCATCACCCCACTGAAGACGATGACCATCCAGGCAACATCGGATCGCTCGGAGCCCACCGATTCTTTCGTTTCAGCCACCAAAGACCCTTTCGCGCCATTGCATAATCGGCTCACCATCGCGGCCGTATCGAACGGGATTCTTCCATACGCGCGGCAGGAAGCCGATGACTGTCCCGTTCATTGAGGAAAGGGGGCCTGTCCTAATCGGTTTGGATCCCTACTGAACCATGTGAAGCGGCTCACCGCCAAGGAGGAGCCAGGAAGAGTAGGCTGAAACTACCACTGGTTGCCCCAAAAGGGGGCCGAAAGGAGAGACATGTCTGTCGTCGTTATCAACGCCTTGAACGTCCCGGAAGGTGCCGGAGAGGAACTCGAAGCGCGCTTCGCGGCACGCAAGCATTCGGTGGATAGCGCTCCGGGTTTCGAGGGATTCAAGCTCCTGCGTCCAGTTGCCGGAGAGAGCCGTTACTTCGTTTACACCCAGTGGGCGACCCGCGAGGACTACGAGACCTGGCGAGATAACCGCGCCGGCCACGACCACTCCAAGCAGAAGCCGGTAGCTTCTGACAACGCGCTTCTTGAGTTTGAGGTTGTGGAGCTCTAGAAGTTTGTCCTGCTGGCTTTTAATTTGCGATTAATGATAGCAAAAAATATTCATTATACAATGATGGCGCGTGTGCTGAGTTTTTGCTATCCTTTCTTGGCTCTTCGCAATCGAGGGTGTAGGGCAGCATTGCCGTTGATCTGATTTCTGGGCGTGTCGCC
>NZ_BAXF01000022.1:0-15310 GCF_001310435.1 Arthrobacter sp. JCM 19049
GTTCTCCCGCCGGTGCCCGGCTGTGCGCTGCGCGCGGCCCAGCCAAAGCGCCTGGCACCTTCGCGCAGACAGTCCACGAGCCGGCGCTGGTTGAACGGCAACCCGGTGTCCGGGTCGGTCTGTGGGTCATTGCGCACCCGAAGCTCAATGGGATCGATGCCGCAGGCCACGGCCAGCTCGTCCATGGCAATCTCCAGGCCCACCATGCCCGGAGCCTCCCCGGGGGCGCGCATCCAGGACGGGACCGGCACATCCAGGGGGACCACACGCTGGGTCAGCCGGCGATGCTCCCCGGCGTACATCATGCGGGCCGGTTTGGTTGCCTCCTCCGGGAATTCCTTGGTGTGGGAGGACATTGACAAGGCATCAAAACCAAAGGCGGTGATTTGCCCGTCGGCCCCGGCACCCAACCGGATGTGCTGCAGGTTGGGGCACGGTATCCGGTGATGGAGAACATCTGCTGCCGGGAAACAGCATACTTCACGGTGCGTCCGGGCAGTGCGCGGGCGGCCTGCGCGGTGAGCATCATGTCCGCGTGCGGCACGCCCTTGGACCCGAATCCGCCGCCCACGTGCGGGGAGATGATACGGATCTGCTCCGGGTCCAGTCCCAGCACCGGGGCAATCGCCGTCCGGGCGGGGTGTACGCCCTGGGTTGAGGTCCACAGCGTCAGCGTGCTGCCGTCCCATTTGGCCACCGTGGTGTGCGGCTCCATCGGGTTGTTGTGTTCCATTGGCGTGCTGTACCAGGCGTCTATGCTCACCTCGGCCTTGGCGAAGGCGGCATCGAAGTCGCCCTCGGTGACATCACCCCCGCCGGACTGCGGCTTCCGCGCCCCGGGATGGTCCTTGCGCAGTTGGACGTCGTGGTCTTCGCGTTCATAGCCGACTTCGATAAGGTCCGCGGCGCTGCGGGCCTGCTCGGGGGTGGTGGCGATGACCGCGCCCAGGTACTGCCCCCGGAAGCGGACCGCGGGGGGCTGCAGGATCGCCAGTTCACCGTCTTCCGTGTCCTTGAGGGCCGGAGCGTTCTGGGCGGTGAGTACGTGCACCACGCCCTCGGCCGCCTCGGCCGCCGCAGTGGACAGGTTCACCACCTTCCCGCGGGCGATTTCGGCCTGGACCGGATAGAGAAACAGGGGGTCTTCGACTTCATGCTCGTAGGCGTAGGGGGCGCGGCCGCGCACCTTGTCCGGGCCGTCCAAACGCACCGGTTGGGTCCCGATTGAGGAAACCTTCAGCGGATCACTCATGGTCGGCCTCCTGTAGATCCGTCAGTTCTGCGAGCACCGTGGTGATGGCCCCACGGGCCATCTGGACCTTGAAGGCGTTGCCCGCTACCGGTTCGGCACCTTGAAGTTCGGCGTCCGCCGCCCGCCGAAAAGCTCCAAGCTCGGTTCGCTGCCGCGCAGGATCGCCTCGGCGCGTTCGGCACGCCATGGCTTGTGCGCCACCCCGCCCATGGCAATGGCCACGTCGCGGATCAGCGGGGTCGACCCGGAGTCATCGACGTCAACCAGGGCGGCCACCGATACCAGGGCGAAGGCATATGAGGCGCGGTCGCGGATCTTACGGTAGGTGGATCGCGCACCGGAGGGCGGCGGCAGTTCCACCGCGGTAATCAGCTCCCCGTGCTCCAGCACGGTGTCACGTTCGGGATGATCTTCGGGCAGGCGGTACAGCTTGCTGATCGGGATGCGCCGTTCCCCTTCCGGCCCCCACACCACCACGGTGGCATTCAGCGCGGTCAAGGCGACCGCCATATCCGAGGGGTGGGTGGCAATGCAGTCTGGTGAGGCACCGAGGATCGCGTGATAGCGGGTATACCCGTCCAGGGCAGAGCAGCCGCTGCCCGGCTCCCGCTTGTTACACGCAGTGGATAGGTCCTGGAAGTACACGCAGCGGGTGCGCTGCAGCAGATTCCCGCCGGTGGTGGCGGCGTTGCGCAGCTGTCCCGAGGCGCCGGAGAGCAGCGCCCGGGAGAGTACAGGGTAGTTCCGGCGGATCAGCGGGTGGGCGGCCGCGTCGCTGTTGCGCACCATGGCGCCCAGCCGCAGGCCTTGGTTCTCCAGTTCTTCCACCTCGGTCAGGTCCAGGCGGCTGATGTCCACCAGCAGTTCGGGGGTGGTGATTCCCAGCTTGAGGTGGTCAACCAGGTTGGTGCCGCCGGCCAGGAACTTCGCCTTGGGATTCACGGCCACGGCCGCCACGGCTTCGTTGGGGTCGCTCACGCGCTGATACTCGAAGGGTTTCATCGCGGATCCTCGGCAGCCTGGCGGACCGCGGCCACGATGTTGATGTAGGCCCCGCACCGGCACAGGTTCCCACTCATCCGCTCGCGGATTTCCGCGTCGGTCAGTTCCACCGGTGCCTGCAGGTCTTCGGTGATCACACTGGGCGCCTGGTCGGCGGCTTCCTGAATGACCCCTGCGGCCGAGCACACCTGTCCGGGAGTGCAGTAGCCGCACTGGAAGGCGTCCTGTTCCAGGAACGCCCGGTGCAGCCCGGAGAGCTCACCTGCCTCGGCCAGGCCGTCGGCGGTGGTGATCTCGGCTCCGTCGTAGGAGAGCGCCAGCGCCAGGCATGAGTTCAGCCGTCGCCCGTTGACCAGGACCGTGCACGCGCCGCACTGACCGTGATCGCACCCCTTCTTGGCAGACATCACCCCCAGCCGGTCGCGCAGTGCGTCGAGCAGGGTGGTTCGGGGGTCCAGGGGCAATGTGTGCTCCTGGCCGTCGACTGTGAAATGTAACTGATGCCCCACGGAAAGTGCCTCCAGACGGCGTCGTCGAATGCTGATCAATCTATCGCCTGGGAAGCTGCCGGGCAAGGGTGGACGGACAAGCCGCAGGATTCTGCCAGTCGCACCCCGGCCGGCTGGCCGATCTGAGCGACAAGTCCGGGCGGTCGACGGCGGTTTGGCGGTGATGACCTGTAGTCACGCGCGTACTCCGCATGAAAGCCGAGCCGCATCAAGTGCCTTCAGGAACCCCAAGCTGGAGAGCCACCAACACCCACTGGTATCACTTTCATAAATCTCCATCGATCCACCATGGCCAAGAGCACCAACATGGAATCTTCAACTAACACTTGTTCGTCGTTCGGGCTCACCGTGGGTAGCCATGGTCCGAGGCATTCAACGGGGCTACCCTCACGCGACATTTCGTGGATCGCGGCTCGGTGAAATCGTGCAGTGTTCCGGTAGGGAACCCGAGAGTCGCCGGTTACGGATCAGCGCAAACAACCAGTCCGTCCAGACTCAGCAGTCTCACAGCTTGTCGCGTCGATGGACGCAGCATCGTAGGAACCGCCGAGGTCGGTGGAGCAGACGCCAGTCTCAGGCAGATTCAGCTCGACGGTGGTAGCAGCGGTGGTATCCCCGGCGAGGTGTGCGCTGATGGATCGGACCTGTTCGTAGCCGGTGGCCATAAGGAACGTGGGCGCACGTCCGTAGCTTTTCATGCCGACGATATAGAAGTTCGGTTCAGGGTGTGCCAGCACCTGTTCGCCGTGGGCGCTGACCGTGCCGCAGCTATGGAATTCGGGTCGATGAGCGGACCAAGCTGCCGAGGAGCCTCCACCGCCGGGTCAAGTTCCAGGCGCAGCTCAGAAAGGATGTTCAGATCGGGTCGGAAACCGGTGGCAGGGACAAGGTAGTCCACGTTCAGTTCTCGTCCGTCAGCGAGCTGCACGTGCAGTCGCTCGCCCGGAGTCAGGCCGGTGATGGCCGTGTTTTCCAGGAGAGTGACTTGTTCGGTGTCTACCAAGCGGCGCACGCTCGTACCGAGCTGCCCGCGAGCGGGCAGCTGATCGGCTGCGCCGCCGCCGTAGAGCTTGGTCGGGTTCGCGATCCCGCGCAGACCCCACAGGATCTGGGTGTCCTCCTGTTCTCGCTTGAGCCGTCCCAGGGAGATGAGGGTGTTTGCGGCCGAGTGACCTGCCCCGAGCACCAGGATCGTTTTTCCTGCCAGCAGTTGCCGGTCAGCGCCCAGCGGATCAGGCAGCGGTGAAGTGATGTGGCCCTGAGCTCGAGCTTCCGCTTCTCCTGGGGCGCTGAGTCCTGCGCGTCCTACTGGGTTGGAAGTATTCCAGGTGCCGGAGGCGTCAATGACGGCTCTGGCGGTGAAGTCCTGGACACCTTCTGGGGTCTGGGCGCGGACCAGGAACAATGCTTGCTCGCGTCCGTTCGTACGGCTCCTATCCAGTCCGAGCCCGGTTTCGGTGAGGCGGGAGACCCCTGTGACGCGATGCTGATAACGGATTGCCGGGGCGAGCTCGGGATGGGCAGCCAGTGGTTTGAGGTAGTTTTCCACTAATTCTCCGCCGGTGGGCAACGAGGTTTCGCGGGGCATCGCCCAGTCACCGGGGTGGCTATTGGTGGGGGTTTCTAGCAGTCGGCGTGCTGCTGCATCGACGTTGTATTTCCATGGGGAGAACAGCTTGATGTGTGCCCACTGGCTCATGGCAGCTCCGGCATGCTCACCGGATTCCAGGACGAGGACATGCTGATCGCGTTCGCGCAGGTGCGCGGCGGTGGCCAACCCGAGAGGGCCAGCACCGATAACCAGGACGGGATGATCAGTGATCATGAGGGATTGTTCCTAACGCAGGGGAAGTAGTTCACCGATGAGGGTTTCAACGCGGGTGCGGATCTCATCGCGGATTGGCCGTACCGCCTCCACGCCTTGACCGGCGGGGTCATCGAGTTTCCAGTCCTCGTAACGTTTGCCCGGGAAGATGGGGCAGGTGTCGCCGCAGCCATGGTGATCACCACATCCGAGGCTTGCACCGCTTCGGTGGTCAGGATCTTCGGGATTTCAGTGGACATATCGATGCCTTCTTCACGCATCGCTTCCACCGCTGCGGGGTTCACCCGATCGGTCGGCATGGACCCGGCGGAGCGGACCTCAACCTGACCTTCGGCAAGGAGTTGGAGGAAGGCTGCGGCCATTTGCGAGCGGCCCGCGTTGTGAACGCAGACGAACAAGACGTAGGGCTTGGTGTTCATGGTTTAGCCCTTCAACGGCAGAGATGCGGTGGGGAAGAATTTGCGCGACCAGAGCGCCACATAGACCAGGGCGACGAGGATCGGTACTTCGATCAGCGGGCCGACGACACCGGCCAGGGCTTGGCCGCTGGTGGCTCCGAAGGTCGCGATAGCCACCGCGATGGCCAGCTCGAAGTTGTTGCCGGCTGCGGTGAAGGCCAGGGTAGTGGTGCGTTCATAGCCGAGGTTCAGTGCGCGGCCGATGATCATCCCCGCGCCGAACACCACCACGAAGTACACCAGCAGCGGCAGCGCCATGCGGGCCACGTCCCAGGGTTTGCTGATGATGGTGTCCCCTTGCAGCGCGAACAGCAGCACGATGGTGAACAGCAGCCCGTAGAGTGCCCAGGGCCGATCTTCGGCAGGAAAGTGTTCTCATACCAGTCGCGTCCCCTGGCCTTCTCGCCGAAGGTGCGGGTGAGGAATCCGGCCAGCAGCGGGATTCCGAGGAACACGAGCACCGACAGGGTGATGGCCCCGACGGAGAATTCGGCGCTGGTGGTGGGCAGGCCCAGCCAGCCGGGCAGGACCTGGAGGTAGAACCAGCCAGCAGGCCGAACGCGAAGACCTGGAACACCGAGTTGACCGCCACCAGCACCGCGGCCGCTTCCCGGTCGCCGCAGGCCAGGTCGTTCCACACCAACACCATGGCGATGCAGCGTGCCAACCCGACGATGATCAGCCGGTACGGTATTCAGGCAGGTCGGGAAGGAAAACCCAGGCCAGCAGGAACATGAAGGCTGGGGCCAGTAGCCAGTTGATCACCAGGGAGGTGATCATCAGCTTCTTGTCCGCCAGGACGTGTCCGGTTTCGTTGTAGCGCACCTTGGCCAGGACCGGGTACATCATCACCAGTAGTCCTAAAGCGATGGGCAGGGAGACTCCGGCGACCTGCACCGAATCCACGGCTTGCCCGAAAGAAGGGATGAGTCGGCCCAACCCCAGTCCCAGGCCCATGGCCAGCAGAATCCAGACGGGCAGGAAGCGGTCAAGGGTAGAGAGTTTGCCGGAGACTTGTTGAGTCTGCGACGTGGTCGGTGAAGACACGAACACATCCTTACGCAATATTGATATTCATCGATATTCAGTTTCGGTTCGAGTATGATTGTTTGCATCGAAGATTGTCAATCTAGATGGAGTGCGCTTGCATGACCGCAACATCCATGAGCGCGGCGGCCGCTGAGGCCGCGTGCTGCGCTGCGCCTGCCGCTGAGGTGTTGAGTGAAGTCGCTGCCCAGGAACGTGTCCGGGTCTTGAAAGCCTTGGCTGATCCTAACCGGTTGCGCCTGCTCTCGATCGTGAAGAACGGACCGGCGGATGGCACGTGTGTTTGCGATCTGACCGAGCCGTTGCAGCTGGGTCAGCCGACTGTCTCACACCACTTGAAGATCCTTGTTGATTCCGGTCTGCTGGCACGCGAAAAGCGCGGAACATGGGCCTATTACACGCTTATTCCGCTAGCTTTGGAGAACGCTGCCACACTGATCACTGGACTTTAAGAGCTCTCCTGTCGATCAGTTTCTCGCTTCATCGGTCAACCACATCTCTCCGGGATGACGCGGACCGCGCGGTGCTTGCCGCCAACACCTGGCGCCACTTCTCGGCAAGGCTCGCCGTTGTTTCGTGAGCATTCAGGCCGCTGGGGTTGGGCACCACCCAAAGCGGAACATTCGTGGGCCAGCGGTCAATGACGGAGACGTCCTGTTCGCCCAGTTGGGCCCGTGGCAGTTCGAACGCGGCCCGAAATGCCGTGATGCCCAATACGGCAACGGCGCTGGGACGCAGCACCTGCACCCGTTCAACGAGCCGAGATGCCCCCTCGCGCAGTTCAGCGGCCGCGAGCTCGGCGGCCCGGGCGGTGGGCCGCTCGACCAGATTGGTGATGCCCAACCCCAGCTCGGCCAGCATCCGCTCATCTTCCGGGACCAGGCCCCGGGAAGCATCCACCAGCCGACCGGTTAGGCCAGCGAGGTGCAAGGAGGGCCAAAACCGGTTTCCCGGCCGGGCAAACGGCGCATTGACGGCGGAGGTCCAGGGGCTGGGATTGATGCCCACCATGAGCAGCTGCAACATCCCGGCGGACTGCTCGTCCGTCGGGTAGGGCAGCACATCGTCCCTGCCTAGGTCGGAGCGAAGGGCATGCTCAAGATCGGACCGGTCGGGCCGGCGGCCACCCAGTGGAGAGGGCGCGCGCCAGGCAGACCAATCGGCGGGAAGAATCGGGCGCATTCTCATTAGCCTACATTCCTGGGGCCGGCGCCAACACCGGCCGGGCCGGGCCACATACGCGGCGCACTAATCTGCGACCAGGCTGCGCATCCACGGCAGGAGTTCATCCAGGACGCCACGTGTCCGGAACTGTGCATCTTGTGAATCCTGGCCTGTGGGATCATCGAGGCGAGCAGGTCCACGTGATGCAGGGGAATGATATGGTCGTCCACTGCCTGATAGAGATCCACCGCCCCGCACACCCCGGCCAGGTCCACGCCCCAGGGCGAAACAAAGGCGAGATCATCGTCAATCTCCCCATCATCACTTTCGTCGGCTGCAGCTTGTGCCTGCTGACCTATGCTGGCCCAACGGCCAGACAGGGCCTGCCAGTCCGCCGCGGTGAAGCTGTCCGCAGGGAATTCGGCGGTACTCTGGTACGCCGTTCTGGCCTCAACACCTTGTGCTGCTGCCCGCAATCCGGCACCCCCGCCGGCCATGCCTTTAAACCAGGAAGGTGCCGGTTCAAAGGGCGCCGGGCTGGCGAACGCTGCCGTTGCCGTGACCCGTTCGCCGAGCAATATGTGCCGTATGTGCTCCTCGTGGCCGTGGTGTGGCACCGGGCCGGTTGGCGCCATATTCCCCTGGTGGGCCGGCTGGTAGGCTGACGATTGTTGAGCCAACTGAAGGAGAATCAAATGTCCGACGTAACACGGCTTGCTCAAGTATTCGCCGATGCCCACGCATCCAACAAGCTGATCGTTTTGCCCACGGTGTGGGATACGTGGAGCGCGAAGATGGCTTCTGATGCCGGCTTCAAGGGACTGACCGTCGGAAGCCACCCCGTGGCCGACGCGATCGGAAGTTCCGACGGGGAGAACATGGACTTCCAGGACTACCTGGCGGTGGTCAAGCGCATCGTTGACTCGGTCGACCTGCCGGTGAGCGCCGATGTGGAATCCGGATACGGTCTGGAGCCGGCTGAGCTGATTCAGCGTCTGCTGGAAGTCGGCGCCGTGGGCGCCAACATCGAGGACGTGGTGCATTCGGAAGGAAAACGCGTCCGGGAACGCCAGGAACATGCGGACTACATCGCCGCAGCTCGACAGGCCGCCGACGAGGCAGGGGTCGCGTTCGTGATCAACGGGCGCACCGACGCGGTCAAACTTGGCACCGACGTGTTCTCCGATCCGCTGGCAGAGGCCGCCGAGCGCATCAAGCTCATGGAACAGGCCGGTGCCCGCTCGGTATATCCGGTGGGGCTGAGCACCGCCGATCAGGTCCGCCAGCTAGCGGAAGCCGTGAGCGTGCCTCTCAACGTCACCGCCGATCCAGTCAAGGGCCACGGCGCGGGTGACCTACCGGCCTTGTCTTCCCTTGGAGTGCGCCGTGTGTCCTTCGGTCCACTGTGGCAGAAGTGGCTGGCCGGGGTCTCAGCAGACGCCCTGACCAAGTGGGTCCGGTAGCCGTACCCCCGAACAACCTTTCGCTGATCGGCCTGCTTACGCCAGCGTCGATCGGACGGGAAATTGCCTGAACCAAGGCCCATTCCGTGAGGAGAAGCGGCCACACATTCCATTCTGGAATGGGTGGCCGTTTTTTGCGCGCATTGTCCGCAGTTGTATCGAAGAACGAGCTTCATGCTCTCGACGTGCACGGCGTAGTTGTCATTTGGGTGGCCATGGCGGCATCACCAAACGGCACAGACCCCGAGGCCCGCTCCTTTGAACCTGTCGCCAGAGAAACAAGCCAATGGAAGTACTAACTCTCTGACTTGGCAGGGATTGGCGACGCGCCATTGCTGCCGCCCCTTCGGCTCTTATTCCAAAGCACCCGGATCCGTTGGGAGCTTCAACGCCCGGAGGTCACGGGGTCGTTGCGGTCACGTCATCTTCCTGAAGTCCCTGTGCTTGTTTGGTAGCGTATTGGGAAGATTTTCCACTATGGATGGATTTATTAAGGATGTGATTTCATGGGCAACTCATCACTCGCTTCCTGGGCTCCGGCGATCATCATCGGAGTCCTGGTGCTTCTCATCATCGGATGGGCCATTGCCGTCTACAACCGGCTGGTGACGAAGAGAAACTCCTCCACAGAATCCCTGCAAGGGATCGATATTGCGTTGGAAAACAGGTTTGATCAGATCAAGGCGCAAGCGACGCGGTCGCTGGAGTGGTAAAGAAAGAAGTGGACCTCATCTTGGGGAGCACGTCACTGCGCACCGGTCGCCCCATCGAGCAGCTGAGTGTTTCAGAAAAAACGGAACTGAACACCGCAATGGATGACGCACAGCAAAAAATCGTCGCGGAGGCAGGGAAGCCTCAGGGGCTGGGCTCCGGGCCGGGAGCCCTGGCGTCACTGGAAAACTATCCAGAGATGAAAACCACGCAGAACGTGGAACTGTTGCAACGCACCATCAACGAGACCGAGGAACGGTTGCAGGCAGCTCGCCGGGTGTATAACCGGGCAGCAACGGACTACAACACGTCGCGCCAGGTCTTCCCGACGGTGATTATTGCCAGGCTTTTGGGCTTTGGTGGGCATGACCTGTTTGAGCTCTCGGATCAGCGCAAGCGCAACCAGTACGACCTGGAAGGGTTTCTTGAGTCATGAGCGAGCAAACTCGAATTTCAGTTCCGGACTTCGAAACGGTCTGGGCCACGGTGCAGGAGTCGGCAGGGGATCTCTCTCAACGAACCGCGTGGATGGGGCGCTGGGGAGGCAAGAGCCTACTGTTGATGATCCCGATCATCATCGCTCTGCTGCTGTTCGTTGTGGCCCTGGGCTCCATGTTCATCGGCGACGGGCTCGTAGGCATGATTGCATTCGTCCTGGCGACCGTGCTCGCCGCGCCCTCGGTTATTTACGGCATTAGGCATTTCGAGGCAGCTTCGGAAGAACACGCCCAAGAAGTGGTGGCACCGATGGTCGAGCAGCTGGTGCAACAGTTGCGGGTTTCTTCAGTGACCGGCTCGGAAGCGGGTCTGAGCGCCAAATACACGCCGGAGGGATCGATGCCGGTCAGCGTCCTGAGCAACGCCGGATTCATTCGTGATGCCAGGGCCCCGCAGGAGGATTTCATCATCGGAACTCTGGGGCAAACCCAGTTCATGCTCTCGGACGTCAAATGGCAGAGTTCCAAGGTCGAGCTCAGCGAAGAGGCCCAGCAGCGGCTCGAGCGTCAGGCCCGCAGAACTCGAGAGCGTAAACTCCGGGAGAAATACGGACGTGACTGGAAACTGCACCAAAGCGACCCATTGCAGAACTCCTCCCTGTTGAGTTTGGTTCCCGCCTCGGTCAGAAAGACCGTGAAGGAAAAATACGCGCAGTTCGAAAGCTCGGTCGAGAAGATGGGTCCGTCGATGATCGTCTTCGCGGCGGACTTTCACAAGGAGTTCACCTCCAGAACCTATTTGCTGCCGCGCCGGCCGGTCGACCTGGCCATCCGGAACTTCACCGAGGAAAGTGCCGCGAAAACCGGTCTGGCGCCGATGACGTTGGAGGATCCCGGCATCACCGAACGCTTCGTTGGCTGGACCACCGACCAAACCGAAGCGCGCTATCTGATCACCCCGCAACTGATGCTGGCCATCAGCGATGCGGCTGCGCGGATGAACTCCGAACACATCGCCGTGTCGTTTCGTGGCTCGTGGATGTATTTCGCGGTCGTGCTTGACGAGGACCGCTTCAGTTTTCAGGTTGATAAGAAGAACGACGGAGGCTACGCGGTAGCCAAGGCCATCTATGAGGACCTGGTCGCCTTTTTGTCCCTAGTCGAAGACTTCAACCTGAACACGAGAATCTGGTCCAAAGCCTAGAGCGTTGTGCTCATCAGCAGGAGCCAAGGTGGTGTGCGCCGCAGACACCTTGGCTCCTTGGCGTTTGTGGAGGAAACCCCTCCTGGCCCGCGCAATCCGGGCCTGGGGTATTAGTGATCAGCAGCCGGCTGAGCGCCCACGGTGGCCCTGTCTTGCTGAAGATCGGGGGAGTAGGGTGAGCTCATGTTCTTGGAAAATATCGTGATCGACGCACACGATCCCCAGCGGCTGGGCAGATTTTGGCAAGAGCTGCTGCAGGCAGAACAGCTGACGGACTCGCCATCGGGCTTCGAGACCCGCACGAGATTCGCCGACGACGCTACCTGGACCTGTGCTTCCAGCCGGTTGCCGAGGCACCGCTCGCGCGGCCACGAATGCATGTCTGCGCTGTGTGGCCCGGGACTGGCGCCCAGGCCGAACAGTGGATTCTTCACCGGGGTGGGAACCAAGCACCCCAGCCCAGGCACCGGGTCATGCAATCGGGCAGCACGCCACCCGGTGGTTTCTAGATCCGGAGGGAAACCCTTTTTCGATTGAACCATCGGAGGCAAGAGACAACAGCCGCGGCGGCTTGGCAGCGGTGGTGCTGGCCTCGGCCCAGCCGGGGCGCGATGCTGAGTTCTGGGCGTGTCTGACCGGATGGAAACGGCCGGCGAATTCAGCGCACGACCAACTGCGGCACCCATCCGGCCGCGGCCCGACGCTGGAGTTCGCAGCCGAATCACAGCCCAAGGGGGAGCAGAAGAACCGCTGGCACCTGGATATCCGGTTGGATCCTGGAGAGGATCCTGCAGTCCTGGCGGGCGTGATTGGTCAAAAGGGCGGCAGGGAACTGCACCCAGACTGGGGAGAACTGCCCTGGCGGGTCTACCAGGACCCGTCCGGCAACGAATTTTGCGTGCTGACTAGTCACTAGTTATTTACCCGGGGATCTATTGGGGTGCCTCGTCACCGAAGTAGGATGAGGGGCATGGACCTACCTCACGTGCCCCGTCTGATACCTCCCGTGGCCGCCGGTCTGGCAGTGGCTGCGCAGCGGTTGCTGCCGCGCTCGTCCCAGCCCAGCCGCACCATGAAGATCGCGGCGACTGGGCTGGCCGCCTGCGCAGCAGCCGTAGCCGGTGCCGCGGTGGCAAGGTTTCGACAGTCCGGAACCACCCTGGATCCCGCCCAGCCGGAGGAATCCAGCGTCTTGGTCACCGACGGGGTCAACGCGTTCACCAGGAACCCGATGTATCTGGGACTAACCGGTGTGGTCACCGCTCACGCACTATGGCGCCAAAACCCCTGGGGTCTGCTGCCGGCTGCCGGGCTGTGGGTGTGGCTGGACCGAAAGCAGATCCCGGCCGAGGAACGGGCCCTGGAGAAAATTCACCCCCAGGCCTACCGTGAGTACCAGGAATCCGTGCCGCGCTGGGTGGGATCGCGCAGTTTTGGGTGCGGGGAAATTTCCGGGAAGCACCGGCTTTGCGACGGTGTTCGCGGCCGGTCAGGTTCGGGTTCCGCAGCTTCACGGCTCGCACCGGGAGTCTGGGTTGGTGTTGGTGCGCTTGGTCTATGCAGCTCACTGCACCTGGGGGTGCAGATCTTTGAACCCGACGGGTTGCTGGCCGATACGACCCAAATACTACTGATGCCTGCCCTGGCTGCCGCCTTTCATGCCGCCACCGGCGGTCACCAGCACCGATTGGTGCCGCTGGTGAGCGCGGCACTGGTCTTCTCCTGGTTGGGGGACACAATCCCACGCTTTGTGAGGGCAGAACCCGGATTTCTCGCACTGGTCCTGTCCTTCCTGGCCGCACAGCACCTACATCGCCGCCTTCTGGCCCTACCGGGCGACCTCGCTGCTGTGCCGGCCATGGGGTTTGGCGCCCTACGTCCTGGCGCTGGCCGGTTTGGTCGTGCGATGCGCACCACAGGCCGGCCAGTTCCTGCTCCCGGTGCTGCTTTACGGAATCTCCCTGAGCACCATGGCCGTGCTTGCTACCGGGCTGGGCCCGCTGGCTGGTGCCGGTGCGGCGAGCTTCCTCGCCTCCGACGCGATGATCGCGTTTCGTTCCTTCACCGATCTTCAAATCCCGGTCTCCGGGTTTTGGATCATCTCAACCTACGTACTCGGCCAAAGCCTGCTGGCGTGGGCGGTGGCCCGAAAAGTCCAAGAAGACAACCAGGCAGCTGAGCCGCTGGACTCCATGCCGGGTAGGCCGCCAGGGGCGACCTGCGGGCAGGGGGCGGGGCAGGAACCTGAGGTGGTCATCGTGCACGGCAACGGGCTGGATCACCGAAACCTGCTGATGCTGGATCAAGCCTTTGCCGCCGAACCGGCTTTCCGCCGGCACTACCTGGATTTGCCCGGATACGGCGCGACCCCGCCCCTGCACTCCCCGGGAGGTCTGCCCGAGCTGGCCGACTGGCTGGAGGACTGGGTACACCGTCATTTGAGGCGGCGCCGGTTCGTGGCGTTCGGGCAGTCAATGGGCGGGCTGCTCTGTCAGGAACTAGCTGACCGGATGCCGGAGCGCATCCTCGGGCTCGGGCTGCTGGCCCCGGTGGTCTTTCCGCGCACCGAAGAGCGCACCCTGCCGCCACGCACCGTGCTGGAAGAAGATCCCCAGCTGCTGGCCCGCCTGCCTCTGCCGGCACGTGAAAACTTTCGGACCATGACAGTTCTGCAGAACGAGGCAACATGGCGGCGCTTCGCCGCCCAGATCCTGCCCGGAACGGAATCCGCGAACCTGCGGGCCATGGCGCGCCTGGCCAAGCGCTATGACCTTGACCCGGTCCCCGTGCGGCGCATGACCCAGCTCAGGGTCCCGGTCGTTGTGATCAGCGGCGCGCAAGACCATAGTGTGGGCAGTCAGGACGCCCGGCTCTTGCAGCGCCGCTACCCAATGATGAGCCACCACGTCATTGAGCGGGCCGGACACAACGTCCATGTGGAACAACCGGCCGCAGTGGTGTGCGCGGTACGGCACTGGCTGGGAGAAGTTAAGCGGTGGCAGCAACAGGAGGGGCAGCGATGATCAGTACACGCGAGATCGCAACGGTGGACGAGGTGCCGGGGCTGTTGGAGATTTGGCGGGCTTCGGCTGCAACCGGACGCGAGTTGGTCTCTGCCGCCGACATGGATCGGCTGGCCCAGGCGCTGGAGGCCGTCTACCTGGGCAACGCCCGCGTGGTGGTGGCCGAGCGCGAGGGGCAGGTTGTTGGATCCCTGGCCCTGGAGCGGGCGCGGCTTTGGCCTGCTCTGGGTGCACCACGAGCACCGCCGCCGTGGCGTGGGCCGGGCACTTATCGGCCACGCACAAGCCCTCAGCTTTGAGCTGCAGGTCGAGGTGGGTCAGCCGGAGCATGCCGTCGCGGCGTTCCTGCGCGTGGTGGGGTTCGCACCGGCGGAAACCACGGACGGTGTACCCCACGGTACGGTGCTGCGGCTTGCCGTTTCCGGTTCCGACCCCAGCGGGGACAGTGGCAGGATGGAGTCATGAGTGAAGAGAAACGAGAATTACGTGCGGTAACCGTCGAACGCACCAGCAGCCGCCAATACCGCGCCACCAGCACCGAAACCGGAGCCAGCATCGAATTCGGGCAGGGCGAGGGGCTGCTCAGCCCGGTCGAATTGCTGCTGGCCGCCATTGCCGGCTGCTCGTCAATTGACGTTGATGTGGCCACCACCCGGCGCAGTGAACCGGAGACCTTCAAGGTGGAGGCCGCCGGATACAAGGTGACCGAGGATGGGGCCAGCCGCATGAAGGACATTTCCATGTCCTTCGACCTGAAGTTCCCGGACACCGAGGAGGGGCGCAAGGCCGCTGGAATGGTTGACCGGATCATCAAGCTTTCACACGACAAGTACTGCACGGTCTCACGCACCGTGGAATTGGGCACGCCGGTGACCAGCACGCGGGTCGAAAACTAGGAACGCGAGGGGGGCGCCGCCGGCTGATGCCGGTGCGCCCCCGTCTTTCCGGGCCGCGCACCCCGGCTTGGGGCCAACCGCGGATACAGCGCAGCTATGCCTCGCCCGGAGCCGGTTCCAGCTCCAGGGCGGCGATGGCCGGGAACGGGTCGCTGCGCAGCCGTCCAAAGGTCAGCACATCCACCGGGCGCCGTCCATGACGAACTTTTCGCGTTCCACACCCTCCTGGATGAAGCCAGCGGCCCGGGCCACCCGCAGGGACGCGGGATTGTTCGCCCGCGCCCCCAGTTCCAGCCGGTGCACGCCGCCACTGCTGAGC
>NZ_BAXF01000023.1:0-15022 GCF_001310435.1 Arthrobacter sp. JCM 19049
CACCAGACGGTAGAGCACGGGCACCAGGATCAGGGTCAGCAGGGTGGAGGTGACCAGGCCGCCAATGACCACCACGGCCAGCGGCTGGGAGATGAACCGGAGTGACCGGTCAGGCCCAAGGCCATGGGCAGCAGCGCGAAGATCGTGGCGGCACTGGTCATCAGGATGGGGCGCAGACGCTGGCGGGCACCATGGGTGATGGCATCATCCAGGCTCATGGCCGCGCGCTCCGGGGTGTCCAGCCGGTATTGGTTGATCAAGTCGATCAGCACGATCGCGTTGGTCACCACGATCCCCACCAGCATCAGCATGCCGATCAGGGAGGGCAGGCCCAGCGGGGTGCCGGTCAACAGCAACAGGCCAATCGAACCGGTGGCCGCGAACGGGATGGAGACCAGCAGGATCAGCGGCTGGATCAGTGACTTGAACGTGGCCACCATGATCACGTACACGATCGCCACGGCGGCAATCAGCGCCAGGTACAGCTGCTGGAAGGACTCGGCCTGCTCGGTGGCGGCACCGCCGAGCTTCACGCTGGCACCCTCGGGCAGATCCATGGAATCCAGTTTGTTGGTGACCTCCGTGGAGACGGCACCCAGGGCGTTCTCTTCCGGGGTCAGGCTGACCGTGGCGATGCGCTCGTTGTTCGAGGTGGTCACCACCTGCTCAACCTTCTCGATCTTCACCTCGGCCAGGTCGGAGAGCTGCTTGACGCCGGTGGCGGTGGGGATCTTTAGTTCCTCCAGCTGCTTCTGGCTGGTCAGCTCATCGGGTTCACCGATGTGGATCTGCAGGTCGGTGAAGTCGATGCGCAGTGTTCCGGCCGGGATGGGGGAGAGCTGGGAGGCGACAATCCCGGCCAGCTGGGATTCGGTCATCCCGGCCTCGGCGGCCTTTCTCGCATCGATGTCCACGGTCACCTGTTCGCGCTTCTCCGAGAGGTTGTCGGTGATGCCGGTGACCTGGCCGATGCCGGAAAGCTGCTCGCGCACGGAGGTGGTGGCCTCGGAGAGAATCCCCTCATCCGGGGCGCTGACCTCCACGGTCACATCCGAGCTCATCATGCTGCCCGAACCGGCGGCCACGGTGATCTCCTGGTCCTTGGGCAGGTTCAGGTCCTGGATGTCGCTGCGCACCCGGTCGGCCAGTTCCTCCTGGTCCAGGTCCGCATCGGTGATGACGGTGAAGCTGGCGGTATCCGAGCCGGCGGCTCCCATCATGGCGCTGAGCATGTCCCCGGAACTGCCCACGGTCAGCTGCACGTCCTCGATGCCCTCGGTGTCCTGCAGCAGGTTCTCGACCTTTTCGGCCTGTTCCAAGGTGGTGTCCAGTGCGGTGCCGGTCGGCATCTTCTGGGTGATCTGCAGGGAGTTCTCCCGGTGCCACCGAGCAGGTTGGTGTTCAGCAGCGGGGTCATGGCCACGGTGCCGCCCAGGATCAGCACCGAGACCAGCAGGGTGATCACCGGGTGCTTCTGGGTGCCGCGCAGCACCGGAGCGTAGCTGCGCTGCATCGCGCCTTGTTCTCGGCCGTGTGGGCGGTCTTCGCCTGGCCGGTGCCCGGGCGGTGCGGCAGGAACCAGTAGGCCAGCACCGGCACAATGGTCAGGGAGACCAGCAGCGAAGCCAGCAGGGCAATGGTCATGGTCAGCGCGAACGGGCGGAACAGCTCCCCGGCCATGCCGGCCACCAGCGCCACCGGCAGGAACACTGCCACGGTGGTCAGGGTCGCCGAGGTGATCGCCCCGGCGACCTCGCGCACCGCCAGCAGGATCGCCTGGCGCTTCTCCTGGCCGTAGGACAGGTGGCGCTTGATGTTCTCAATGACCACAATCGAGTCATCCACCACGCGGCCAATGGAGATGGTCAGCGCGCCCAGGGTGAGCATGTTCAGGGTGTAGCCGAACACGTTCATCCCAATGAAGGTGACCATCAGCGACAGCGGAATGGAGATCGCGGTGACCAGGGTGGAGCGGATAGAGAACAGGAAGATCAGGATCACCAGCACCGCGAAGACCAGGCCGAGCAGGCCCTCGGTCGCCAGCGAGTTGATGGACTGTTCAATGAAAGGGGCCTGGTCGAAGACCGTGGTGATCGTTGCCCCGTTGCCCAGTTCGGATTCCAGCTGGCCAATGATGTCCTGCACCGCGTGGGAGATTCCCACGGTGTCCCCGTCCGGGGTCTTGGTGATGGAGACCGACAGGGTTTCGGCGCCGTTGGTGCGGGTGATGCTGGTGGCCTCATCGGCTTCGATGGAGACCTGGGAGACGTCCTTGAGCAGCACCGGGCCGCTGTCGGAGGTGATGGGGATTTCGCGGATTTTTTCCAGCGTATCGGGGGCCGAACCGGCGATCACCGGCAGCTCCAGGCCCTCGGTGTCCAGCGAGCCCACCGGCATCGGGGAGCCCGCGTTTTCGATCGCGTCCTTGATGTCCGAGGTGTTCAGGCCCTTGGCGGCCAGCTTCTGCTCATCGGGCAGCACCAGGATGTGCTGGGCGGCGCCACCGGAAACCGAGGCCTCGCGTACCCCGTCGATCTTGCGCAGCTTGGGCAGCGCGATGCGCTCCACATCATCATGCAGTTTTTCCAGGGACTCATCCGAAGCCACGGCCAGGTAGGCGACCGGCAGGTCGGAGACCGAGCCGGCGAAGGAGGAGGGTTCCACGTCCTCCGGCAACTGGTTCTTCGCGTTGGAGATCGCGCGCTCCACCTGCGAACGGGCCCGGTCCATGTCCGTGCCGTACTCGAACATCAGTGAGATCGAGCAAAGCCGGTGCGTGAGGTGGCCGAGGAGGACTCCAGGCCCTCCACCGCCTGCATCGCGGTTTCCAGCGGGCGGGCCACCTGCTCGTCCACCACTTCGGGGCTGGCCCCCGGCTGGGAGGCCATCACGGCGATCTGTGGGAACTCCAGGGAAGGAATCAATTCCTGCTTCAGGGAGCCCATCGAGATCAAACCGAAGATGGCCGAGAATACCGTGATCAGTGCGATCAAGGCACGGTTCTTCAAAGACAGATTGGCCAAGCGCTGCATGCGGATGCGGTCCTATGCGTTGTAAGATGAAAAGAGCTTGGTTTAACTTTAGTTCGTTGGCAGACGACAACAGAATCTGGAGCGGGATTCCGAGAAAATCATCCCTAAGGATGAAGGCTGAAGGAAACGTCGTCGGTCGCGTTCCGGGGCGGGGTACCTGCGCCTTCGAGTACGTGCTCACCGGATTTTGCGCGAAGTCGGGTTACCGCAGCGCGGCGACTGTTGGACGCCTTCAGCGGGACTTTTCCCGGCCGGCCCCACGGTATCCCGGCACCGTGAAGGTGCGCGGGCTTTAAAGACAGAAGACCCTGGCCACGAGCAATTTCGCACTTCTCGTGGCCAGGGTTCTGCAGGGCGCCTACTTCAGCTTCAGCACCTTGTTGGTTTCGGCAGTCACTTCATCAAGCAGCTGCGGGTTCTCATTCAGCTTCACACCGTAGGACGGGATGATGTCCTTCAGCTTCGCTTCCCAGCCGGCGAACTGCTTCGGGAAGCAGCGTGAAAGCAGGCCGATCATGATCGGGGTTGCGGTCGAGGCGCCCGGGGAGGCACCCAGCAGGCCGGAGATGGAGCCGTCCGAGGAGGTGATGACCTCGGTGCCGAACTGCAGCACGCCGCCCTTCTTCTTGTCCTTCTTGATGACCTGAACGCGCTGGCCAGCGTGGATCAGTTCCCACTTCGAGCCATCGGCCTCCGGGTAGTACTCGTTGAGCGACGCGTCCTTCTTGGAGCGCGACTTCAGTACTTCCTTGATCAGGTAGGTGGTCAGGGACATGTTGTCCTTCGCCACGGCCAGCATCGGGATGATGTTGTGCGGGCGGATGGACAGCGGCAGGTCCAGCTGACCGGTGGACTTCAGGAAGTTCATCGAGAAGCCGGCGTACGGGCCGAACATCAGCGAACGCTTGCCGCCCACGAAACGGGTGTCCAGGTGAGGCACGCTCATTGGCGGGGCGCCGACCGAGGCCTGGCCGTAGACCTTCGCGTTGTGCTGTTCGCTGATCGAATCGTCGGTGCAGCGCAGGAACTGGCCGGAGACCGGGAAGCCGCCGTAGCCCTTGATTTCGTCAATGCCCGACTTCTGCAGCAGCGGCAGCGCGCCGCCGCCGGCGCCGACGAACACGAACTTGGCGTTGACCTTGAAGCTGGCGCCGCTGGCGTTGTTCTTCACGGTCAGCTGCCAGCCGGCGCCCTCACGCTTCAGGCCGGTGACCTTGTGGCCGTAGCTGACCTCGGCGCCGGAAGTGGCCAGCGAACCGGTCAGGTCCTTGGTCAGGCGGCCGAAGTCCACGTCGGTGCCGCCAACCACGCGGGAAGCGGCGACCTTCTGGGAGGCGTCACGGCCGCGGGCGACCAGCGGGGTCCATTCGTTGATGGTGTCCAGGTCCTCGGTGAACTCCATCGCGGAGAACAGCGGCTGGGCGCGCATGGCGTCGTAGCGGGTCTTGAGGTACTTGGAGTGGTCCTGGCCGATCACGAAGGACATGTGCGGCAGGGCGTGGATGAAGTTCTCCGGCGCGCTGGCGTGCTGGTTGCGCACGGCCCAGGAGAAGAACTGGCGGGAAATCTGGTACTGCTCGTTGATGCCAATGGCCTTGGTCGGATCCACCGATCCGTCCGGCTGGGCGGGGGAGTAGTTCAGCTCGCACAGGGCCGAGTGGCCGGTGCCGGCGTTGTTCCATGGAGAGGAGGACTCTTCGCCTGCCTGGTCCAGGTTCTCGAACAGGGCGATCGACCAGTTCGGTTCCAGCTGGTTGATGAGGGTACCCAGGGTGGCGCTCATAATGCCGGCACCAATGAGTACGACGTCAAAATTCTTGGTTGACGTTTCAGAAGGCACGAGGATCTCCATCGACAGTGATACTTTGCTCTTAGGTCAGACTAGACCATTACGTGAGGGGCAAGAAATTCTCAACCCGTCAACTTGCCGTTCGGCGAGAGTTTGACGTCCACGTACACCTCGTCCAGCACCGGCGAGGACGGGTAGTAGTTGACCACCGAATCCAGGGCGAGCGCGAGATCGGGAACACCAGCGGCACAATGGGCAGGTCATGGCTCAAAGTGGTCAGGATGTCGCGGTAGGCGGCGGTGCGCAGCTCGCCCACGGCGATGGAACGGGCCGCCAGCACCTGGGCATCCAGCAGCGGCGAGGTGTAACCAAACTCATATTGCTTTGCGGCCAGGATTCCGGAAATGAAGTCATCCTCGTTGCGGTACGCCCCGGAGAAGCCCAGCAGGTGCAGGCCCTTGAACCCGTCGTGGCGGACCCTTTGCACGTACTTGCCGTGGGACCAGTCCACTGGCACCGGCTTGACCTTGATGCCCACCTTGGCCAGGTCCTCAGCGATCAGCGCGAAGCAGCGCTCGGGTAGGGTCAGGTAGTTGCGGGCCACGTTGCGGGGGTAGGCGAACGGAATCGCAGAACCGTCGTAGTCGATTTCCTCCAACAGCTTCTTGGCGTCATCGGGGGAGTAGAACAAGACGTTCTCCGGGTCCTGCACCGCGAACGTGGGCGGCAGCAACGTGGATGCCGCCTTTGAACCACTAATGAACAGTTCGCGCACCAACCGGCCCTTGTCGATGGCCATGGCCAGCGCGCGGCGGAAGGCCGGCTTCTCCAGCCACGGGGCGTCGTGGTGTAGGCCCAGGTACAGGACGGAGAACGGGTCGCGGTTCACCACCAGGCGGGCGTTGCGCACGAGGGTGCGCAGCACCTCCACCGAAACCATGTCAAAGGCATCAATGTTCCCAGCCAGCAGTTCCGTTTGGCGATTGTGGGCCGAGGCGATCGCGGAGATCTCCACCCGCTGCGGGTGCTGCGGATTGGAGTTCAGCAGCTGTTGGTTCCAGTACTCCTTGTTCACCTCCAAGACCACACGTTCCTCGGTGCGCGTGGCAAAACGGTAGGGGCCGGTGCCGACGGGGTGCTCGGTGAGCTTCTCGGCCGGGTTGTCCTTCGGTCCGCCCTTCAGGGCCGAGGGGGCCGCGATGGCCAAGCCCGGCAGCGTGAACGCCTCAATGACCCCGGTCAGCCGGCGGCGCAGCTTCAGTTCCAGCGTGTATTCATCCAGAGCGCTGACCGAGGCGAAGTAGCTGGCCGAGCCGCCCTCGGACTTGCCGCTGAACAAGTCCTCCTCCAGCAGGGTGCGCATGGCTTCCAGCTGTGCCTTCTGCTGGGCCATCACCGGGGCCAGGTCCTGCTTGTCCCCGGCCTTGGTGTCATTCGGTGCCTGGGCCTGCTCATCATCCTTGGGCAGCTTCGGGATCTGCGAGGTGTGGTGGAAGACCTGGGTGAAGCCCTGCAGGGAGCGTGAGCGCAGCTCGCTGTTCATGCCCAGCCAGCGCTTGAAGTTCGCCAGCACCGCCTCGGCGTTAAACGCGGTGCCGTCATGGAACTTCACGCCCTGACGCAGCGTGAAGGTGTAACGCAGCCCGTCTTCGCTTTCGGTCCAGGACTCGGCCAGCCCCGCGACCGGGCCACCGGTCTGCGGGTCAATGGAAATCAGGGTCTCATAGATCTGCCGGGTGACGCGGAACGAGTCATTGTCCCCGGCCACCGCCGGATCCAAGGAGAGCGGTGGGGCCGCCGCGGCAATCCTGAAGGTGCGCGGGGTGGCATTGCCGGCCGCGGCGCCGGTGGCTGGCAACGGGTTGCGGTTCCGTGTCGGTGCAGGCGGTCAAACCCAGCAGGACGGCCGCCAGCGACCCGGACAGTACGGCTCGACGCGTCACGGGCTGGCGCTCAATCGGTGGCACGGTGGCGGCTCGGCTTCCTGGTTCAGGGATCTGTGGAGTTATCGCATCCAACCCGGCGCCGGGCCGCGTTACACCGCTGCCAGGACGCCGGAGGATAGTTTCCAAGATAGCGCACCGATCCGTGAGGATTCGGTGCATTCACCGCTGCCACGCCCGGATAAGCCCAAAATGTGGCCGAAAGGTTATCAGACCTGACGCTGGTGCACGATGTTTTCCCCGTCCTCACCGCGTGACCAGGCCTGCACCTGGCGTTTGAGCAACGCCACCATGCGGGGGAAGAACGCCTCGGTGTTCCCCCCGTTGTGCGGCAGGATCAGCGCGTTGGCTGGCGCCACAGTTCGTGGTCCTGCGGCAGGGGTTCGGGATCAAAGACATCCGAGGCCACGAACAACCGGCCGGAGGCCACTTCCCGGGTCAACGCCTCGGTGTCCACCACCGGCCCGCGGGCCACGTTGATGATGCGCGCCCCATCGGGCAGGGCGGCCAGAAGCTCGGCGTCCACCAGATGGTGGGTGGCATCATTGAGCGGCACGATCAGGATCAGCACCTCGATCTGCCCGGCCAGGGAGGCCAGCTCGTCAATGCCGTGCACCGTCCCGTGCTCATCGGTGCGGGCGCTGGAGGCAAAACGCAGCAGGTTCACCTCAAACGGCTCCAGGCGTCGGCGGATCTGATCACCGATTCCGCCCACTCCCACCAGGCCCACGGTGCGGTCGGCCAGTCCCGGCCACCGCTGCGGGGCCCAGTTGCCCGCTTCCTGGTTGCGCACCGCATCGGGGAAACCACGCAGGGAGGCGATGGCCAGCCCCAATGCCATTTCCGCGGTGGCCGCGGCATGCACGCCACCCGCGGTGGCCACGCTGACCTTGCTGCCCACCAGATCGATGATCCCGTCAAAACCGGTGGTCTGAGTTTGGACCAGGGAAACGTTCGTGGCCTGCTTGATGCTCTGCAGCCGGGAGAACTCGGCCATATACGGGAACACCGCAATATCGATCTCATTCGGCTCGACACCCTCGGGGACGCTGTCCAGGTCCCACAGCACCGGTTTCAGGTTGGCGGGAAGCTCACCGACCGCCTGGAGCAGCTCGACCGAGGGGAAGGAGACGATACGTTGTTGGCTCATAACCCCACACTAATCAGTGGAGCCCAAAAGCGAACAGAATCCCATGTCATGACGTGTAATCCAATTCACGTACCGAGCAGTGGCATCGAATTTGCGCGAGGGGTGAAAGCTGGTAGAGTTACATCTCGTTGCGAAAGCGCGAAACGAAAGTTTCTAGACCATCGCAACGGGCACCTCTAGCTCAATGGTAGAGCATCTGACTCTTAATCAGCAGGTTCCGGGTTCGAGTCCCGGGGGGTGCACCAGCAAGCAAAGGCTCCGTATCCAACTGGTTGGAAACGGAGCCTTTCACGTTCCCGGGAAGACTAATCACAGCTGGCTGGTCATGGCTCCGGGCTGTGGGTCGGTGCAGTCGCGAGCGCGCAGCGTTCGAGCCAATCGCCGAGCAGGCCCCGGATCAGCGCGGGCTGCTCATGAATCAGCGCGTGCCCCGCATTCTCGATCACGCACAAGGTGGCGTGCGGGTAGTGCTTCGGCAATTCCAGGGCATCCACGTACCCCACGACCGAATCGTGCCGGGCGGCCACCACCAGGCTCGGCCCCTCATGGGTTCCGCTTCCCACATCCACGCTCCAGCGGGAGAAGATCCGTCCCAGCGCCTCCTCGTCCACCGATAGCGTCCCGGGCTGAATGTCTTCACGGTACCGTCGGGCGAAAGCCCGGGTCTGCACCACAAAATAATCGGCGAACCCCTGGCGCTCGTCGGCCGACAATTCCTCTTCTGTTCCCGGCTCCCGGAACAGGACCTGCTGGGGCGGAGCCTGGCTGGTGCTCTCGCCAATCGGAGCGAACAGCGCCATGCCGCCAATCAGTTCGGGATACCTGCCGGCCAGGCCCCGAGCGAGGTACGCCCCATAGGAGTGCCCGAGCAAAAGGGTTGGAGCGCCCGCCACCTGGCGGATGAAGTTGGCCAGCAGGTCAACCACCTCGTCATTACCGGCCAGCGTGCCGCTGCCTGAGCGGCCCATCCCCGGCAGGTCCGGGATGATGAGCCGATAGTGATCCTCCGGAACAAGATCCCTCAGCGCGCTGTACAGCTCGTGGTGGTCCACCGCGGCCCCATGCAGGCAACCAGTGTCACTCCGTTGCCCGTATCGGAGTAGTGCAGCGTGATGCCATCAATTTCGCAGTCCATGACCGTCCCCTATGACAGGCGGTAAAACCGGTGTTGTTGCCCCAGCGCGGAATAACCCGAAGGTGTGCCTAGAGAATACTCCTGCCGGGCAGGAGACAACAGGGCGCATTGCGAAACTGCGCAACCGACGGCGGCGAGGTTGATGTGATCTATTGCATTGACGGAAATTCATCCGTCACTCAACTCGTCTGTTCGATAAAAGCAGTTTCGACTAGGGTTTTTGAAGGAGCCGAGACACTTTTTTGCGGATTTTTGTTTTCCCTGTGTTTCTGCGTATGATTGTATGCGTCGCAAGGACGAGTGCGGAAACGAACTAGTCAGCGGCGGTAAGCACCTCTAGCTCAATGGTAGAGCATCTGACTCTTAATCAGCAGGTTCCGGGTTCGAGTCCCGGGGGGTGCACAGTGATCCGATCTGATTTCTCAGGTCGGATTTTTTGTATACCGCAAGCACGATGAGGGGAACTACGCATGAGCACCGATACCGCAGCGAAACGACTTTCCGTAGGGGACACCGCCCCGGCCTTTACCCTGAACGACGCCAAGGGCAACGCCGTTTCCCTCCAGGACTTCAGCGGCAAGAAGACCATCGTCTACTTCTACCCGGCCGCCTCCACCCCGGGCTGCACCAAGCAGGCCTGCGACTTCCGAGATTCCCTGGAATCCCTGAAGTCCCTGGGCTATGCGGTCATCGGCATTTCCCCGGACGCCCCGGCGAAGCTGGAGAAGTTCACCTCCAAGGAAGAGCTGAACTTCCCGCTGCTTTCCGACGAGGACCACCAGGTGGCCGAGGCCTACGGTGCATGGGGTGAAAAGAAGAACTACGGCAAGGTGTACGAGGGTTTGATCCGCTCCACCATCGTCGTGGACGAAGACGGAAAGGTGCAGCTGGCACAGTACAACGTGCGGGCCACCGGGCACGTGGCGAAGCTGCGCCGCGACCTGGGAATCGACCCCAAATAAGGCCCCGGAGTCGATTTCGAATCGGTATTCCGATCCGCTACACTGAGTGAGGTCACTTTGGCCTGTTCAGTTCAAGGTGTAGCGCGAGCGAGTGTGGCGGAATTGGTAGACGCGCTGGATTTAGGTTCCAGTGTCTTCGGACGTGAGAGTTCAAGTCTCTCCACTCGCACCAGCCGAAACCTCCCCGACGCGGGAGGTTTTTTGCTTTTCTCGAACCCTCAGGCGGCACCCAGTACGCCAGTGGAGCCGGGGATTTATGATGAAGGCGCGGCAGAGAAACTGCACGCAGGTGGAACGGACGGAACATGGACCGAGAGAAGCTTCCAACGATCTTCAGCCTCGCTGCCAGCGACCCCCAGAGCCAGCTGATCCAGCGCGGAGACCTCCAAGAGCAGGACCTGGCCCAGATTGACGCATCATGGCGCAGATGGGCCGGCTGCGCGCGGTGGAGCGCAAGATTTCCCGGGCCTCCCAGCAGTACATGAAGCTCAACGAGACCGACATGCGGGCCATCCGAATGCTGATTGCCGCCAGGCATCGCGAGGAAGTGGTCACCCCCGGGCAGCTGGCCAAGCACCTGGGCATCAGCACCGCCTCGGTCACCAAGATGCTGGACCGCCTGGAGGCCGGAGGCACATTACCCGCCAGGCCCATCCCACCGACCGCCGCTCCCAGGCCGTGGAGGTCACCCCGGAAACCCATGTGGCCGCCCGCGAGCAGGTGGGCCGCCACCACGCCGCCCGTTTTGAAGCCGCCCGGCACCTGACGCCCGAGGAGCGCGAAGTCGTCATCCGCTTCCTTGGCGGCACCGCCGATGACCTTGAGTCCAGCATTACCCCGCCGGACTCCGACGCCGCAGCCAACGGGCAGCCCTAACCCGGCCCGCCGCTCGCTCGAAGCCATCACCACCGAAAGGGTGCGTCCATGAACGATCGGCAGGAACCAAACACCCCGCGGGATTTGGCCGCGGTTCAGGCCGTGAACCTGGTGTGGTTCCGCGATGATCTGCGCACCGAAGACCATCCGGCGCTCAGCGCCGCCATGGGCCAGGGCCCCACCGTGGGCATCTACATCCTGGATGAACAAACCTCGGGGATCCGCCCCCTGGGCGGGGCCGCCAAATGGTGGCTGCACCACGCGCTGCTGGATCTGCACGCATCCCTCGAAGCGCTGGGTGTGCCGCTGCTGGTGTTCCGGGGCGAGCCCTCGCGCGTCTTCGAGCACCTGGCCTCCCAGTTGGCGGTGAACCAGGTGCACTGGAACCGCCGCTACGCCCTGGCCGAAAGGGAGCTGGATACCCGCATCAAGTCATGGCTGGGTGAGCAGGGAATCGAAGCCACCAGCCACGCCGCCTGGCTGCTGGCCGAACCCTGGCACCTCCTGAACAACCAGGGCGGCGCCTACCAGGTTTTGCCGCTTCTACCGGCGCATCCAGGAAACGCAGCTGCGTGTTCCGTTGCCGGCCCCCGGCGCCCAGGCACCGATCACCCCGCCCTCCGGGCTGAAAGATTGCCCGGTTGCCGAACTGGACCTGTTGCCCACCCACCCCGATTGGGGCGGGAAGCTGGCCGCGGCATGGCAGCCGGGGGAGCGCCCCGCCCGGGAACGCCTGGACTACGTCATCAGCGAGATTGCCGCGGACTACGAGGATGGCCACGATCGGCCGGATGTGGACGGCACCTCAAAGCTCTCGCCCTTCCTGCGCTGGGGCCACCTTAGTGCCCAACAACTGTTCTCCGCGCTGCAGCCGCTGCTGGAGGACGCCGGGGCGCACGCCGGAGCCGCGGCCATGCTGCGCCAGCTGGCATGGCGCGACTTCTGCTGGCACCTGCTCTACCACTATCCGCACCTGTCAACGGAAAACTTCCGGCGCGAATACGACGCCATGGGGTGGGCGTGGCCCAACGAGCAGGAACAGACCATGGCCGAATGGCGGGCCTGGACCCGCGGCGAAACCGGCTACCGCCTGGTGGATGCCGGCATGCAACAGTTGTGGCAGACCGGGTGGATGCACAACAGGGTGCGCATGGTGGTGGCCAGCTTCCTGGTCAAGAACCTGCAGATCCATTGGCGGGCGGGCGAGGAATGGTTCTGGGACACCCTGGTGGATGCGGACCCGGCCAGCAACGCGGTCAACTGGCAGTGGGTGGCCGGCAGCGGCACCGACGCGTCCCCCTTCTTCCGGGTCTTCAACCCCGAGCTGCAGGCCAAGAAATTTGACCCGCAGCAGCTACGCCGCTCAGTTCGCGCCGCTCGAGCACGAGCCGTTGGTGGACCTGAAGGAAACCCGTGCCCGAGCGCTGCAGGCCTACGCGGACATGAGACATGCCCGGGAGTAGCCGCGTACTCCCGGGCCTGTCCGGTCGCCTTGCGGTTAGCTGCGCGGCGGATCGGCGGGGGCGGCCGCTGCGGGCGACGCGCTCTGCTCGATAGGCAGACGTTCGGCGTCACGGGTGATGCTGCGGGCCATGGAGGTGAAGATGATGCCGTGGAAGGGCACCAGTGACCACCAGTACAGGCGCCCGGCCAGGGAGCGGGGGAAGAAGATCGCACGCTGCACGTAGAGCAGGTGATCCCCGCGCGGTTCGAAGCTGAACTCCAGCCAGGCCCGCCCCGGAACCTTCATCTCGGCGCGCAGGCGCAGCATCCGCTGCTCATCCAGCGCCTCCACCCGCCACCAGTCCACCACGTCTCCCAGGGCCAGGCGGCTGCGGCTGCGCCGGCCGCGGTTCAGGCCCACCCCGCCAACCAGCTTGTCCATGACCCCGCGCAGCTTCCACGCCAACGGCAACGAGTAGTAGCCGTTCTCCCCGCCGAGGCTGGAGATCACCGTGAACAGCTGGCGTGGGGTGGCGGTGGTTTCCCGTTCCCGCCGGTCCACGTACACCCGCCGCCCGGCCCACTGCGGATCCGAGGGCAGGGATTCACCCGGGGCGGAGACCGGGTGGGCGCCGGCCCAACTGGTCTCCACCGCGTCCGCCTTGATCTTGTCCAGCGCCAGGTGCACGGCCTGCGGGTAGCTGGTCAGCCCCTCGGACGGGGGAGGGATCAATTCATCAATTGCCCGGGAGCGCACCACGCAGTCGTGCTGCAGGGATTCGACCAGCGGTATGGCCAGGCTGCGCGGGATCGGGGTCACCAGGTTCACCCACTGGGCGGCCAGCCAGGGGGTGAGCACCGGCAGGGCAATGATCTTCGGGCGGCGGATCCCGGCTGCCTGGGCGTAGAGCTGCATCAGCTCGGCGTAGCTGTGCGCCTGCGGCCCGCCAATGTCATAGCGTCCGCCCGCCGGTTCGGACAGCTCCGCTGCCCGGGAGAGGTAGTGCAGCGCATCGCGCACCGCGATCGGCTGCACCATGTTGCGCACCCAGCGCGGGGCCGGCATCAGCGGCAGCACATCGGTCAGGTGCCGCACCATTTCAAAGCTGGCCGAACCCGAACCGATCACCAGCCGGCCTGCAGGGTCAGGTGGGCACGCCACTGGATTCCAGGATGCGCCCCACGTTGACCCGGGAGGATAAATGCCGGCTCAGCTCCCCGTCCGGGTGCAGCCCCGACAGGTAGACCAGCTGGCCCACGCCAGCGTCCCGGGCCGCCCGGGCCATCACCTGGGCGCAGCGCTGCTCCACCTCGGCGAAGTTGGAGGTGGCGGCCATGGAATGCACCAGGTAGTAGCAGGTGTCGGTTCCGGCGCACAGTTCGGCGGCGGCCTGCGGGTCGGTCAGATCCCCCTGCACCACCTGCACCTGCGAACGCCAGGCACATCCCGCAATGATTCGGGATGCCGGGTGAGCACCTTTACCTGATGCCCGCGCTCCAGCAGCAGCGGCACCAGCCGCCCGCCCAGGTAGCCGCTGGCCCCGGTCACCGCGATGCGGCTCATGACTCGGCCCCCTGCGCACGGGCTGGGATCGGCTGGCGGTCGCGGTGGCGGCGCAGCACCCAGGCCAGCACCACAGAACCAATCACAATGATTCCGCAGGCGGTGTAGGCGGCGATGGCCACCGGCTGGCTGTAGTTGCCCGGCTCCAGCCGGCTGACCCCGATCCAGCCCACGCCCCAGGCCATGGCCAAAGGCATTCCCAGGTGACCGCCGCTATACCAGGTGGTGCCCAGGGCAATGACCGCCGCGACCGCCAGCAGGGCGATAGCCACCGGCACCGGCCAGTCGGCCCCTTCACCCACGCCCCAGGAGCCGAGCAGGGCCGCGGTGTTCGCGATGGTGGCCACGCTGACCCAGCCAGGTAGACGCCGAAGAGAACCCAGAGGATCCAGCGTTCGGCGGTGCTCTCGGGCGGGTGGTGATCAGCAGCAAAAGGGTCCGGATCAGCACCAGCAGCAACACCACGATCACCACCAGGCTCACCGGCAGCCAGCCGAACTGCACCACGCCGATCCACAACGCGTTCAGCAGGGCCGAGGCGCTGATCCAGGCCCGGGCCCGGTACTGCAGCCGGGACGCGCGGGCGGCCGGGAAGAATTGCCAAATGGCATAGACCACCAGGCCCACGTAGACAAGGCTCCAGATCCGAAGGCAGGCCCCGCCGGGGCCAGCAGGGTGGAATCGGTGTCCAGCCAGCCGTCGGAGGCGTGTTGGATGGGCGTGCCGCCCAGGGCGCCGCTGCCGGCGAACGCCCCGAAAATCGCGACCGCCATGCAAAGGCGGTGGCGATGGGAACCGCAATTCCCACTGAGTGTTTCCGCATGATTCTGCCTCCTTGTTGATTCCCGGCAATTTGGGATGTGGACTGGACAACCGAACCCATCTCCTCCATGATGTAGCTAACTTAGCTAACAATCAAGATAGTGAGAGACTCACTCATGGAACTTTCAGGTAATGCGGCCACGGACGCGCTGCGCATCTTCCACGAGCTGGTGGAGCACTGCGACGCGGCCGACGCCCTGGCCCGGGAACGTCTGGGGCTGAACTTCACCGACTTCCGCGGCCTGAAGATCCTCAGCGAGCACCCCGGATCCGTCCCGGCGACCTGGCCCGCAGGCTGGGCATCAG
>NZ_BAXF01000024.1:0-14946 GCF_001310435.1 Arthrobacter sp. JCM 19049
CCCGGCTGGCCGCGGCGTAGAGCCGGGCGTAGCTCAGGGTCCGTTCGGTGCCGATCAGTGCCGGCTGTTGCGGAGCCGTTAGAGCACGTTGATAAAGAGTGGCGGCCAGATCCATGGGTGCTACTTCATCAGTCCGGAGTAGCTGCGGTGCACGGTCACGGCCACCACGGTGGTCAGGACGGCCTTGAAGAGGTCACCGGGCAGGAAGCCAAGCGAGCCCAGGGCCGAGGTGCCCATCGGGATGCCGGTGACCATGGTGGTCCAGGGGATGCCGCAGGCGTAGATCGCCAGGATGCCGCCAATGATGGTGGACACCAGTCCAGCGGCCAGCTGTGCGCCCTTGCTGTGGCACCGCAGCACCCAGTACTTGAACAACAGGCCAATCAGCAGCGAACCGAGAACCCAGCCCAGCAGGTAGCCGCCGGTCGGACCGGCGAAGGCGCCCAACCCTCCACGGCCGCCGGCCAACAGCGGAAGCCCCGCGGCCACCAATGCCACCAGGGTGAGGTTGGCCAGCATGCCGCGCCAGGGGCCCAGCAGGGCTCCGGCAAGCATGACACCCAGGGTCTGCAGTGTGATCGGAACGGGGATCACACCCAAGGTGATTGGCGGTACTAGGCCCATCGCGGCGATCAGGCCGCGAACACGGCCACCAGAACGGTGTCCCTGGTGGCGTTGGAACGGCCAGGGTTTTCCGGCAGGTTCGACGGGCGCGCCGAGCTGCCGTTGGCGGAGTCTCTGACTGAAGGAGTGCGGTTCATTGTTGCTTCCTGGATCAAGGGTGGATGGGAAGAGTCTGAATTTCTGGTTCCCGAGCAAGGCCCGGCCGGTGTGGTCCGGGCCGGCTATGCGTGGCGTTGTGGGCGAGTTCGGGCCTGCTGGCCCGCCTCGACGCTGTCGTAGCCGCGGGCGTCGAGGGCTTCGGCGGTCTCATCGGCAACCCGCAGGGCCCGGATGACCAGTGGGACCGAGACGGCCAACGGGTTGTTGCCCAGTCCGCGGGCGTGCTGTGCCTCGCGTACTTCGAGGTAAATGCGCTTGAGTTCGGGGATGAAGCGGATGGCCAGGGCCAACCCGAGGGCGATCTGCGCCGGATTCGCGCCGACGTGGCGCAGCGGCGCCACAATGCGCTGGAACAGTTCGAGCATTTGGTCGAACGTGGTGGTGAGACTGACGTATAGGCGCAGACGCATAATGTGAGCAGGCGCAGAGCCGCCACCGCTGCCTGGTTCCAGTCGGTCTGCAGCCCCATCACCACAAAGACCAGCCCCACGATGACCACCAGGGTGATTAGCGGCAGTCTCAGGCTGCGCAACGCACCCGGCGGAGAGCATCAGGAATACCGCCACGACCAGGCGGCCGCCAAGACGTGCCAGCTGGGGATCAGGTAGAGGCCGATACTCACCAGAAGCAGCACCAGGAATTTCGCTCCGGCCGGCACCTGGCCAAGCCATGAGTCATTGTGGGCCGTTATCATTGGGCGCTCCAGTCGCGGTAGTACTGCACCGCTGCGGACGGGGGGCCATCGAAGCCGATGCCGCCGTCGGTGACCACGAGCACCCGGTCGAAGTCCTCGAGCAGCTCCAGATCGTGGGTGACCACCAGGCAGCGTTGCGGCAGCCGCGCGATCTCCCGCTGGAATCGCAGGCGGTTGCGCAGATCCAGCATCGTGGTGGGTTCATCGAAGACGATGACCTTCGGGTCCATGGCCAGGACGGCGGCCAGCGCCACCATCTGTTGTTCACCCCCGGAGAGCGTGTGGCTTTCGCGGTGCGCCAGGTGGCTGATCCCCAGTTCATGCAAGGTGGCGCTGACTCGTTCGCGGCGTTGGCTGGCCGGCAGGCGCAGGTTCTTCAGGCCAAAGGCGATGTCGTCCTCGACCAGGGGCATGATGATCTGGTTGGCCGGGTTCTGGAACACGAACCCGACATCGCGTCGCACCTTCTTCGCGTCCCGGGTGGTGCTCAGTTCGCCCACCCGCACGGTACCGGTGCTGGGCAGAACCAGGCCGTTGAGCAGGCGCACCAGTGTGGACTTGCCCGCGCCGTTCGGACCAATTACCCCAATGCGAGATTCGTTGAGGGTCAGGTTGATGTCATCCAACACCAGTGTGCCTGCCCGCTGCACGGACACGTGGTCGATGCTCAGCTGCGGGATCTGGGGGAGTGCGGAAAGCTGGTCCTGCCCCGGCGTACCCTGAAAGTGGAGTTCGCGTGGAATCGGGGTGGTGCGGGGCTGTGTCATGCGATTCTTCCTGAGGTCCTGCGGCGGTTGTGCCCGGTTCCGTGGAACCGTCAAGCAAGAGCATACTTGATCACTGTTCAATTGTCTTGATCAGTGTTCAAGAATCGTCACGTTATGGCTGCAAGTCGACCGAAAGCCCCGGCGCCTACTGGAGGCGGATGCTGCAACAAATCTGCGGTCGGGCCTACTTCAGCAGGATCTGCTCGAAGATCAGTCCAATGGACAGGCAGATCATGATCAGCCACTTAGGACGGTCACGACACGGGCGGCCAGTGGCCGACTGCGCAACAGGATGCGCGCTCCGAGTGCCACCGCGAAGTACACGCCAATGGACACCGTGAAGTGCAGCAGTCCCAGTAGCGTGGTCTGCAACGCCAGTGGCCACGCGGCGGCCTCGGTGATGAACTGCGGGATCAGGCAACGTACAGCAATAGGGCCTTGGGGTTCGTCGCGCTGGTCAGCAGGCCCTTGGCAAAATCGGCGCGCGGGGTGGCACGGCGCAACTTTGGTTTGCGAATCATGGTCAGGGTCCCGGATGTTGGCTGCGGTGCGGAAGCATCAGCCATTTCGAGGCGGTCTTCTGCTTCGATTTCCTCCAGTGGTCCGTCATGGAATGCGGCCGACTTCCAATTGCGCAGGGTGCTGATCCCCAGCCAGAACAGGTAAAGCGCCCCGATGGCGGTCAGCCAGCTGAGTAGTTGCGGGGATCCTGCCACCAGCGCCGCGATCCCGGCTGCCACCAGTGCGGTGTGAAACAGGTACCCCACCAGCAGGCCGATCACGGCCGGAACGAAGGAGCGACGGGAGATCGCCGAGGAGATGATGTAGGCCCAATCGGCTCCCGGGGTGCACGCCAGGGTGAGCGAGACAAGCGCAAAGCCTGCCAGGAGCGAGGTCCATGAGTTTCTCCGTTCGGTCGTTCTGCCTCAACGCTAGGCAAAAAACGCCGAAATGTGCTTGCGAAGTTTCTCCCTTTACCCGCTCCTAGCGCAAGATAATAGGTGAAGCAGGTTGAAATTGAGAATTTATTTGCGCATAGGAAGGAAAACCGGCATGGATCAGCTGGATCGGGCCATCCTCGCAGAGCTTCAGAGGGACGGCAGGCTCAGCGCCACCGCGCTGGCTGAAAAAGTTGGCCTCACCGTGGCGCCGTGTCATCGACGCATCAGGGAGCTGGAGCGAAGCGGAGTTATCAGCGGCTACCAGGCGGTGGTCGACGCGAAGTTGGTGGGGCTGGGGTTTGAGGCGCTGGTCTTCGTGACGCTGAAGAACCGTTCGGAGATGAAGCAGTTTGAAGCCGCCGTGGAGGAAGTGGATTTCATCGTCGAAGCGCAGCGGCTCTTTGGGGAACCGGATTTCCTCTTACGGGTTTATGCCGCTGACCTTCCCAGCTATCAGCAACTCTATGACGACGTGCTGGTCGAACTTCCCGGAGTGGAGAAGCTGACCAGCACCATTGTCATGCGCAATATCAAGGACCGGGCTCTGCTGCCGGTATAACCTTTTTTCGCTTCTCGCCGCTCAGGTTTGCCGACGATTGGGGTGAGCAGCAGGGAGCCGAGCATCACCAGCGCCGGGAGCCACAGGGCCGGCAGGATGCCGATGTGGTCACCGAGCAGCCCGATTAGTGGCGGACCGCTGAGCATCGCCCCGTAGCCGAAGCCGCTGACGATGCTGACCGCCCGGGGCCCAGGTGCTTGGAATGCGAGGCGGCGATGGACATTCCCACCGGGAAGCCCAGTGAACTGCCCAGTCCCCAGAAGAGCGCGCCCATCCCGATGCTCCATGCGCTGTCTCCGGCGATGAACAACGCCACGCCGAACAGCCCGATGCCGCCCATGAGCAGCAGAGCCCGCACCGAACCCAGGCGGTCCACGATCTGACCGCCGGTGAAGCGCCCCAGGGTCATCGCCGCGACAAAGAGGGTGAAGACCAGCGCGCCGAGGGAGTGGGAGAACCCGTGGCCGGTATTGGTGGCGACCGCCAGCCAGTCGTTGGCCGCTCCTTCAGTGAAGCTCAGGCCGGCTACCATCAGCCCAACAGCAGCAGCGTGTATCGCGTGTATCTTCCGCTTGCCGCGTTGGAAGACCAGGATTCTTCGGTGACCGGCGTGGGCGCGGGAGTCGGGGTCTCATCCGCGACCAGGGTTGTGGACCAGACCGCCAGTGCCGCGATAATCAGCGAGATGACGCTGAAATGCCAGAGGCTTGGCCACTGCAGACTAATAGTGGCGGTGGCGGCACCGGCGCCGAGCAGGGTTCCAAGACTGAAAAATCCGTGTAGTGAGGGCAGGATGCTGTGTCCCTGACGGCGTTCGACGCCTCCGCCGTAGACGTTCATGGCCACGTCCAAAGTTCCGAAGATGATTCCGCTGCCCAACAGCACGACGTAGGCAAGAACCGGTTCGACGAAGGTGGAAATGGACAGCCCCATGAGCAACAGGCCGATCGCCAGCGCCAGGAAGGTAGAACAAAAGGTTCCGGATCGAAAAACGGCGAATCAGCATCGGGGCGACCGATAGCCCTACGAGCGAGCCGGCCGTCAGGCACGCCAGGAATGCGCCGAGCCCACTGCTGGAGAAGTCAAAAACATCGCCGATGACCGATAGTCGGCCCACCCAGGAGGCATACCAAAGCCCGGCCAAAAAGAACACCAGGCTGATGCCCAGGCGTTCGCCGGTAAACCGGCTGGCTGGCTTGGCGGCGATGGCCATGAGAGAAACCTCCAAATATCTACAGTACTTTGATTTTATCCCCTCAATTGCTGATGTATCAACAGACGGCTCCCGGGAAGACCAACAATTGGGCAATGTTTGAGGTGCGGCAAACCCAGCTCACGGCTCCACTTCGCAATTTCCTCACGCTGGTGTTATATGAATCACTTTTCGAAGTGGTTGGTCGCGAGAAAGAGCCGCGGCTCCTGCCGCACTCTGGCATGCGCGGCAGGCGCGCGTCCTCTACCGACGCGAAGGCGGGGGTAATGGAATCCATTCGCTTCGCGGGACGAGCGCTCCGGCGCGCACGCACAGCGCAGGGATTGGCGCCGTGGTTTCAGTGGCGTTGCTCCTTGCTGCTTCCGAATCTGGTTGACTAGGTGCAAGATCGAACTCGTGCCCCTGTCTAAGTGAGATGAAATGAAGCAGCGTCAAGTACACTGGCTTGTTCCCGTGCTCTGGTATGTCGTTCTTAGCATGGGGCTGGCCTGGCTCGTTGCGCTTCCGCTCTGGCTGGGGCCGGGGCTGCAGCACCCGCAGTTCACCTGGATCGCGGTCGTCATGATGTGGACTCCGGCCGTGGCGGCAGTGATTGTCAGCGCCTTTCAGCGACGCCTGCGCGGCTTTGCGAGGAACGTGGGATTGTGGCCCGTCCGTCCCTGGGCCGCTTTCTCTTCGGCGTGCTGCTGGCCATCGTGATCCCGCTGGCGCTAATCTTCCAGGCGTTGTTCGTCGGTGACCTGCTGGGTGTCTACCCGGCAGATTTCGAGCACCTGACGACGGTGCGAATTCTGGCCGGACGCACTGGCGCGAGCGAATTCCTCTGGACCCAACTGGGCTTTGCGGTGATGGAGGATTCCTCAACGCGATACCGGCGCTGGGGGAGGAAATCGGGTGGCGCGGGTGGCTCTTTCCACGGCTGCTGCGCCTGGGGTCCGTTCCGGCGATTCTGATCTCCGGGGTGGTTTGGGGCGTCTGGCATGCACCCTGTTGCTGCTGGGGTACAACTACCCGTACTCCTCGGGGCCGGTAGCGATCGCCTGCATGTCCGGAATGTGCATCGTCTTCGGTGCGCTGCTGGGCTGGCTGCGCCTGTACAGCAATTCGGTGTGGCCAGCAGCGCTGGCTCATGGAGTGTTCAACGCCAGCGTCGGTTTCGGCGTGCTTTTCCTGGCATTCGGTGGATTCCTTGACCCCACCAGCATGACCATCTCCGGGTGGACCGGTTGGATTCTTCCGGCCGTGGTCATCGGGCTCATGATCCTCTGTGGAGCTTTCCGCTCACACACCCGCACTACCGGGCGCGGCACCGAGTCGATGCTGGACGCCGAACAGGTCGCGGCCTCCGCTGCCAAAGTGGCCGACTAGTACTGATCCACACCCTTCTCACGAGGAGAACTACCCAGTAGGGTCGAGGAAAGCCGCCGCGGCGCGGCCAATCGGGGAAAGGTGTCAATACCGTGCACCAGACAGAGCATGCGGACCTGCTGATCATTGGTGCTGGCCTTTCCGGGCTCGTGGCCGCCTGTGAAGCGGTCGAGGCGGGTTTGCGGGTCCTCATCCTTGATCAGGAAAACGAGGCGAACCTGGGAGGCCAGGCGCACTGGTCGTTCGGCGGGTTGTTTCTGGTTGACTCGCCCGAACAGCGTCGGCTCGGAATCAGGGATTCGCTGGATCTTGCCTGGAGCGATTGGACGTCGAGTGCCCAATTTGACCGTCTTGACGATGAAGACAAATGGGCCGAGCAGTGGGCCAGGGCGTATGTGGAATTCGCTGCCGGTGAGAAGCGGGAATGGATACGCCGCCAAGGCATCGAGCTGACTCCCATTGTCGGGTGGGCAGAGCGAGGCGACGGGAGGGCCGAGGGGCATGGGAACTCCGTCCCGCGGTTTCACGTTTCCTGGGGGACCGGAACCGGCGTTTCGACACCATTTGCCGAGAAGGTTCTGCGCGCTCGTGACAAAGGGAAACTCGTGTTCCGTGGGCGGCACGAAGTTACCGAGCTGGTATCCACGCACGGAGCGGTTACCGGAGCGCGTGGGCAGGTCTTAAGGGAAGACCGTGCAGCGCGAGGTGTCAGCTCCTCACGTGAAGTCCTCGCGGAATTCGAATTCAGGCCGAGGCAGTGCTCATCGCCACTGGAGGGATCGGGGCCAACCATGACCTGATCCGCAAGCATTGCCTGAACGGCTGGGGCGGGCGCCGCGGCACATGCTCACCGGGGTGCCCAGCTACGTTGACGGCAGTGGCCTGCAGGTGGCGGAGGCCGCCGGAGCCCGAATCGTTAATCGTGATCGGATGTGGCACTACACCGAGGGCATCAAGAACTGGGATCCCGTGTGGCCCGGGCACGGCATTCGAATACTGCCCGGTCCCTCGTCCCTGTGGCTCGACGCGCTGGGACGCCGGATGGAAGCACCGTGCCTGCCCGGTCACGACACCATGGGTACCCTTCAGCACCTTCGCACGGATCCTGGAATCGACAGCTACGATCACTCCTGGTTTATCTTGAACCAGCGCATCATCGCCAAGGAGTTCGCGCTTTCCGGATCAGAACAGAACCCGGATCTGACCAGCGGGGATCAGCGACGAGTGGTGATGGACAGGCTTTTCGCACGTGGTGCTCCGGCGCCCATCCAGGCCTTTCTGGAGCACGGCGAGGATTTCATTGTTGCCCGCACCCTGGAACAGCTAGTGGAAGATGAACCGGCTGGAACCGCAAACCCCCATCGACCATGCACTTGTGCGCCGGCAAGTGGAAGCCCGGGATCTGCAGACACGCAATCGCTTCGGCAAGGATCAGCAGATCCAGAGCATCCACAACGCACGCCGCTACCTCGGGGATCGGGCAACCCGCGCCGTGAAGGTGCACCGGATCTTGGACCCCAAGGCCGGTCCACTAATCGCCGTGCGGCTTCGAGTCATCACCCGCAAAACCCTGGGTGGGATCCAAACTGACCTTGACGGTCGCGTGTTGGCCAACGACGGAACGCCCGTACCGGGCTCTATGCGGCCGGGGAAGTGGCCGGCTTCGGCGGGGGAGGCCTGCATGGGTATAACGCATTGGAAGGAACATTCTTGGGTGGCTGCTTGTTCTCCGGTTTGCAGGCCGGCCGAGCGCTGTCCAACGCACTGTCCTAGTGGCTTGACCCCAATGATCTGAATGCGAAGCTTCAAACAACACCGCCGTCACCTGGAATCCAGGTGACGGCGGTTTCGGTGAGATGCGCCCCCAGCAGGATTCGAACCTGCGACCTAGAGATTAGAAGGCTCTTGCTCTATCCAGCTGAGCTATGGAGCTTGACCGAAAATAGTTTAGCCCATTGGCTCCCGACAAGACGAAACAACCTCCGCCTCGACTATCCACAAAGCGCTCGACGCCACCAGCGCCGGATCGATGACTGAGACATGGTGGCACGACCGGGTAAGGGAATCCGGGAACGAAGCCAACGAAGGAGTGTTGATCCATGAGTGATCTAGTAACCATCCGTGCCGTGGTCGGTACCGAACCGCAGCTGAGCATCACACCCCAAGGAACCACCATTTTGAAATTCCGTGCGGCTACCCACGAACGGAAGCGTGATCCGGAAACCGGGGAATGGAGCGATGCGGGAACCAACTGGTTTTCGGTCTCATGCTTCCGCGCGCTGGGGGAGAACGCGATGGAAAGCCTGCAGCGTGGGGACCGGGTGATCATCTTCGGCAAACTGCAGATCCGGCAGTTCGAGCGCACTGACGGCACGCAGGGAACCAGCGCCGATGTCGAAGCCTATGCGGTCGGACACGACCTGAGGTTCGGTACCTCAAGCTTCAACCGCGTGCGCTTTGAAGGCGGTGAGAAGGAGCGCGTCAGCCACCGGGGCAGTCAACCGGACACGAGGGCGAACCCTGAGGGTCCCACGGTCACTCACTGGCCCGAAGAACACCCGGATGCCGCGTGATTTCGCTTCCCCGAGGCGGTGCGCAGAACCTTCCTGTGACCCTGCGCACCGCCCGCGCCAATTGGTGACGCGGTAATTCGGAAATGGGGCTGGGTAGCGACTAGCCTTAAGAGCATGGCGGAATTCATTTATACGATGACCAAGGCCCGCAAGGCCGTTGGTGACAAAGTCATTCTTGACGATGTCAGCATGTCGTTTTTCCCGGGCGCCAAGATCGGCGTTGTGGGTCCTAACGGTGCTGGTAAGTCGACAATTCTGAAGATTATGGCCGGGATCGATACCCCGTCCAACGGCGAAGCACGTCTTTCGCCAGGCTACTCGGTGGGCATCCTGTTGCAGGAACCACCACTGAACGAAGAGAAGACCGTCCTGGCAACGTCCAGGAAGCGTCGGTGAGATCTACGAGAAGATCCAGCGCTTCAACCAGATCTCCGAGGAGATGTCCCAGGAGGGCGCCGACTTTGACGCACTTCTTGAGGAAATGGGAAAGCTGCAGGAAGCGATTGATGCTGCCGATGCATGGGATATTGATTCCCAGCTGGAGCAGGCCATGGACGCGCTGCGCTGCCCTCCGGGCGACGAGCCGGTAACCCACCTTTCCGGGGGTGAACGCCGCCGCGTGGCCCTGTGCAAGCTGCTTCTGCAGAAGCCCGACCTGCTGCTGCTCGATGAGCCGACTAACCACTTGGATGCCGAATCGGTGCTGTGGCTTGAGCAGCACTTGGCCTCCTACCCGGGTGCCGTCTTGGCGGTTACCCACGACCGCTACTTCCTGGATCACGTTGCCGAATGGATCTGTGAAGTTGACCGTGGTCGTCTGCACCCCTACGAGGCAACTACTCCACTTACCTGGAGAAGAAGCGTGAGCGTCTGGCCGTTCAGGGCAAGAAGGATGCGAAGCTGGCCAAGCGCCTGGCCGAGGAACTCGACTGGGTCCGCTCCAACGCCAAGGGCCGTCAGACCAAGTCGAAGGCACGTCTGGCTCGCTATGAGGAAATGGCCGCGGAAGCCGAGCGCACCCGCAAGCTTGACTTCGAAGAAATCCAGATCCCACCGGGCCCCCGTCTGGGCCAGCTGGTGATCGAGGCCCAGGACCTGAAGAAGGGCTTCGGCGACCGCGTGCTGATCGACGGGCTGTCCTTCAACCTGCCCCGAAACGGCATCGTTGGCGTGATCGGCCCCAACGGCGTTGGCAAGTCGACCCTGTTCAAGACCATTGTTGGTCTGGAGGAGCTGGACGGCGGAACGCTGAAGATTGGCGACAGCGTCAAGATCTCCTACGTGGACCAGAACCGTGAGAACATCGACCCCGAAAAGTCGCTGTGGGAAGTGGTTTCGGATGGCCTGGACTACATTCAGGTCGGTCAGGTCGAAATGCCCTCGCGTGCCTACGTCTCCGCCTTCGGCTTCAAGGGCCCGGACCAGCAGAAGAAGGCCGGGGTGCTCTCCGGTGGTGAGCGTAACCGCCTGAACCTGGCGCTGACCCTCAAGCAGGGCGGAAACCTGTTGCTGCTTGACGAGCCGACCAACGACCTGGACGTTGAGACCCTGTCCTCCCTGGAAAACGCGTTGCTGGACTTCCCCGGTTGTGCCGTGGTCGTCTCCCACGACCGTTGGTTCCTGGACCGCGTGGCCACCCACATCCTGGCCTACGAGGGCACCGAAGAGGATCCCGCGAACTGGTACTGGTTCGAGGGCAACTTCGATTCCTACGAGAAGAACAAGGTCGACCGCCTGGGCCCGGATGCCGCGAAGCCGCACCGCGTCACCCACCGCCGCCTGACCCGCGACTGATCTTCTCCGATTGGTTGTACCGCCCGCCGCCCTATCAAAGGGTGGCGGGCGGATCGCGTTAATCGCAGACGCCGGGCTCCTGGGCGGCCAGCCGACGTGGCCCCACGCCCTCGGTGGCCAGCTCGTCTTGTGGATTCAGCAGCTGGCAGGCCTGCATGGACAAACAGCCGCAGCCGATGCACCGGTCAGCCTTGTTTCCAGTTCTTCGATGGCGCGGCGGCGCTGTTCCAGGATTTTGACCCAGGCCTGGGAGGCGCGCTGCCAATCGACTTCGCTCGGGCGGCGATCCAGGGAACCGGCTCCAGGGCACGGGCAATGTCCTCCAGCGCGATCCCCAGGTTCCTTCCGACGGAGATCAGGGTAATGCGCCGAATCATGTGCCGGGGATAGCGCCGTTGGTTCCCGGCGGTGCGCAGGGAACAACCAGGCCGAGCTGCTCATAGTAGTGAAGCGCAGAACGGGCGACGCCGGTGCGCTCGCTCACCTGCCCGATGGTCAGCAGCTCATCGGCGGCCGTGGCCTCCTGGCGTGACGAGTGTGACATTGGGCACCTCCGAACCTTTCGCGTTGACCTCAAGTCTACTTGAGGTTCTAGGATCGTTCATGACAGGCGGCCATCCCATTCCCGTGGTCTAGGATGGCCGACAAGATGAGGTTTCAAAGAATTGAGAGCAGCGATCCATGAGCAGCCTGGCTGACGATTTCCGTGCGGCGTTCCGTTCCCATCCAGCGGGAGTGGCCCTGGTAACAGCGAACCCGCATGGACGGCCCGTGGGGCTGACAATTTCCAGCCTGGCCTCGTTGTCGATCGACCCCGTTGCCGTGTCCTTTTCCCTCACCCGTTCCTCGGGCTCGGCCGGGGCGCTGCTGCAGTCGCCGACCTTCATGATTCATCTGCTTGGCGAGCAGCACAGCAGCGTCGCCGACGCGTTCGCCCGCCCGGATGGGGAGCGTTTCAGCTCCGAACAGCAGTGGCAGTACCTGGAGAACGGTGAACCGTACTTCGACCAGGCGCCGGTCGCGATGCGCGCCCGCATGCACAGCTCCCTGCAGGTGGGCGGTTCGCGGCTGATCGCCGCCGAGATCCTGGACATCTTCCACGGACCGACGGATCAACACCTGCTGTACCAGGACCGCCGCTACCTGGGGCTGTCCACCGCGCTGCACCTGGAGCAGGGACAGCGCAAGTAGGCGCCAACGGCAAATGGGCCCGGTCAACACCGGGCCCATTAGTGTGACCCACGCGGGGACGCCGGCGCTCGTGCGCGCCGATCCTCCCGTGGGGGCGCGGGTTCAGTCCAGTTCGCCCTCGGGCAGTCGCACCATGCCCTCCTGGGCGACGGTGGCGACCAGCAGGCCCGAACGGTCATAGATGCTGCCGGTGCCCAACCGCGGGCCGAGGAAGCGGACGGGGAGCGCTGCACGTACAGCAGCCAGTCATCGACCCGGAAGTCCCGGTGCCACCACATGGCGTGATCGAGGCTCGCCACGCTCATGTCCTCCCGGGTCCAGCCGATCCCGTGGCGGCGCAGCACAGGTTCGAGCAGTGTGTAGTCGCTGACGTAGGCCAGGGCGGCGCGGTGCAGTGCCGGGTCATCGGGCATCGGCCGGTGGTCCGCAGCCATACCGCGCTCTCCGCGGTCCGTTCGCTGGTGGGGCCGAAGTAGATCGGCTCGGTGACGTGGCGGATGTCGAAGGGGCGCTCGAAGGCCCACTCGCGGGCGACCGGGTGATTGATCTTGCCCAGCAGGTCCGCCGTGGTCGGCAGGGTCTCGGGGTCCGGGACTCCCTGCGGCATCGGGTCGTGGTGTTCCAGGCCCTCGGCCGGTTCCTGGAAGGAGGCGATCATGGACAGGATTGGTTTGCCGTTCTGGTAGGCGTGCACACGGCGAGCGAGAAGGAGCGCCCGTCACGCATCCGCTCGACCCCGAAGGTGATCGGCACATGGGTATCTCCCGGGCGCAGGAAGTATCCGTGCATGGAGTGGATCTGCCGGTCTTCCGGCACGGTGCGCGTGGCGGCGATCACCGATTGGCCCAAGACCTGTCCGCCGAACACCCGTGGACGGGACTGGTGCGGGGTATGGCCGACGAAGATGTCCTCGTCGGTGCGCGCCTCCATCCCGTTCAGATCCAACAGCTTCAGCAGGGTCTGGGTGTTCTGACTGTCATCAGCCACGATGTGTACTCCTCGGTGTGGTGCGCGTGCGAATCAGAGGCTATCTGTGGAAAAGAGTATCCTTACGAAATAGTAACTTCCAGTGTGTCGGCACAAGTCGGTTTATGAGTAGATATTGCCCGATTCCGCGCCAAATGCCTAAATCATCACATCGCCGGGCTCGGGTCCGCAGAAACGTGAGAGCATGAAAACATGTCAAGTGAAGCGTTGATTTTGGGTGACATTTCCGCCGTGAAGGACCTGGCCAGCTTTGTGAGCCGGGCCAAGAGCATCGAGGATGACGCGGCACAGTTCGTCGCCCGGGGCACCGCCCTGGCGGTCTATGTTCCGGTGCTGGCCAAGGGTCGGTCGACGGCGGGGACTTTACGGTGCTGGGCATGCGGGTGCACCGCCTGGCCGCGCCGCGACAGCTTAATGCCTGCTACTCGCTGGCCTCCATCCAGGACCGCCTGGCCCGCATGGGTGAAACCTCCACGACATTCACCCTGCCCCCGGTGGAGGAGAACCCGGCGTGGGCCGGCATCCAGGTGCCGGTCGCGGGCTGGGAACCGGTGGGCCAGATCAGCGACGCGCACCTGGCCGAAGCGGCGCGCAGCGGGATCAACGCAGTAACCGAGGCGCTGCCGGAGAACCCCGGAGCCCCGGTCATCACCCAGGTGCGCCAGCGCATCTGGTCCTCGCCGTTGCCCGAGACGAACCTGCCCGGCGGCCTCCAGCTTCCCCTCGGGGCGGGGTTTGCGATGCATTCGCTGGGTTTCATCACCGAGGCGGGCACCACTGCGGTCTACCGCAGCGGCAGCTGGCTGCGGGTCAGCGGTCCGCGCGGCCACGTGCTGGTGCGGCGCAGCAACTCCCTGCTCTAGGGGCTCAGGCTCCCAGCCGCAATGCCTGAGCAGGCCAAAGGCCTGCGGCGATCACTTCGCTGCAGGCCTTGGGTTTGGTGCCGTTGATGCCGGACCGTGGCGACTCAGTCGGGCTGGTTCACCAGCGAATGTGCGGCGCGCTCGAAGTAGTCGCGCAGCGTTTCGGCGTGCAGCATCGGCAGTTCCAACTGGTCGATGGCCTTGTTCATGTGCCCGAGCCACACGTCGCGGTAGTGCGAGTCGATGTGGAATGGCACGTGGCGCATCCGCAGCCGCGGGTGCCCGCGGTGCTCCGAATAGGTCTTGGGCCCGCCCCAGTACTGTTCCAGGAACAGCTGCAGGCGGATCTGCGCCGAGTACAGGTCCTGTTCGGGGTACATGCGCCGGAAGTCCGCGTCCTCTGCCACCGAGGCGTAGAACAGCCGGGTGAGCTCGGCGAAGACCGGGCGGCCCCCGACCTCCTCGTAGAAGGTTCCACCGTATTCGGCGGCGTCGACCGGCTCGGTGGCCAGGTCCAGGAACTCCTGGGACGACGGGCCGGTCACCACCGGGTTGTTGAACGGGTTGTTCACTACGCGGGGCGTCAACGGGTTGGCTTCGCTCATGTCTACTTTCCTGATGAGGGGATGACTGGTTCGTGGTGCACGGTGAAGTTCACCGAGCGGGCGATGAAGCAGACCTTGTTGGCCTGCGCGTGCAGGGCATCGGCCAGTTCGCGCTGTGATTCATGCTGCAGCCCCACCGCGGGGCGCAGGGTGACTTCCGTGAACTGCCCGCTGCGTCGTAGTTCAGTTTCAGGGTGCCGCTGGCATGGTCCGCGTAGCTGGTGACCACCAGCGAATGCTTGACCGCCATGTGCAGGTAGGAGAGCATGTGGCACTGGCTCAGGGCCGCCAGCAGCAGCTGCTCCGGGTTCCAGCGCTGCGCGTCCCCGTGGAAGGTGGGATCCGCGGTGCCGGCGATATCGGGCAGCCCGGCGGCGCTGATGATGTGCTCGCGACCGTAGCTGCGGTACCCGGTGGTGCCTTCGCCGCGGTTACCAGTCCAGCGCATGGAAATCTGGTAGTTGTGTCGCGAAGGTCCATGGCCCGATTCTCCCATGGTTCGCCCACAAACGGGTATGGCGTGGTCCACAGCCGGCGGCCGTGGACCACGCCATGGGCGTCACCCGGGGGATCAGGCCTGGTCGGCCTGCCGGGCCTGCAGGGCGCGG
>NZ_BAXF01000025.1:0-14504 GCF_001310435.1 Arthrobacter sp. JCM 19049
CGCCGGCCGGGCCGGAATGGGTAGAACAGCTGGGAGGTATGGGGTTCGACCAGTTCCGGTGAGTTGTTGCGGACGTTGCCCACGGCGGAGTCCACCTCATGCATGGCCCACTGGGAGGCAACGTCGAAGGCCTGCTCACGCAGCTGCTCAATCAGCCCCGCCCCGTCCTCGTCCATGGGGCCAGCCACCGGGCCATCATGTCCTTGTCCATGGGAATCGGCAGGCGGTCGTGCAGGCCAGCCAGTTCCCCCAGCACCCCGGGCTCCGATTCCTGGGGCGATTCCATGGTGAGGATGGAGGTGGACAGGATCCAGCTGCCGTCCTCGTCCTTCCACCACTCGTACAGGCCGGCAAAGAAGATCAGGCTTCCGTCCCCGGTGTGCACGAAGTACGGACGTTTCTTGCCCCCGGGCTCCTTCTTCCACTCGTAGTAGCCTTCCACGGGCACCGCGGCCCGGCGTTTCTTCACCGCGGCCCGAAAGGTCGGTTTGCTTTCGGCGGTCTCGCTGCGGGCGTTGAAGGCCCGCACCCCGACCGACAGGTCCTTGGCCCAGCCGGGAACCAGGCCCCACCGGGCCACGTGGACTTGGCGATGCAACTGCCCGTCGATCAGCCGCTCCAGGACGATCGGCACATCGGTGGTCGGCGCAACATTCCAGGACTGGCGCAATTCCAGGTTCGCATCCGCTTCGGCTTCCGCTTCGGCCACCAGATCCCCGATGGCCTTGGCCATGACGTATCTTCCGCACATGGGAACAAGTCTGCCAGCAAAATGGTTCAATGAGGTATGAGCAACCCAGTAAATTATGACCAGTACATCCCGGAGTCCGTCGGTAACCATGTTCACCACCAGCTGGTGCGGTTACTGCCGCAACCTCAAGCGCATGATGGACCAGAAGGGTGTGAAGTACACCGAGGTGAACATCGAAGAGGTGGAAGGAACCGCCCAGATCGTCGAGTCCTTCAATGGCGGCAACCAGACCGTGCCGACACTGGTGTTCTCCGACGCAGCGCAGCCACCAATCCGCGCATCGAAGAGGTCCTGGAACGCGCCTAACGGCGTCGGTGATTGATCAGAGAACTTAGCGCAATGCCCAGCAGCCCGCACCGCGGCCTGCTGGGCATTGCGCTATCCGACCGTAGCTGGCTGACCCCGGGTCGGCGTTGCTAACTAAGTGTCTTCTCCCCCACCTGGTCCAACTGGTATCTGGTGGAGTACTCCTTTAGTAGAGCTCGGGTAAAGTCCTCGACGCTGAGCCCGGGAACCAGGTCATCAGCCGCCCCAATGGTCGATGGATCCATGGGATCTGCATCCGCTGGTAGACCTCGTCGAGCACGTCACGGATGGGAGCCGATTCGCTGATGACGAAGACCGATGAAAAAAGCCACGCCCCGGCCACCACCCGTTGGGCCGTTCCGATGAGTTTCACCGGGGCGTCGACTCGTGCGCCTGGGCCGGGCACCCCGTGCACGGAGTGCTCTCCGGCACAGTATTCGCCAGCCAGTTCCCCCATTCGCGCCTGGACTCCCAGCCGCTGCAGCGCCCTGGCATACAGTTCCCCGAAATCGGTGAACCGGGCCTGGTGTCCCATCATTGCCTCGGCTTCGGCCTCAATGTGATCCACAATCAGTGTGCCGCGGTGGTAGGCCGCCGCCCGCCCACCGGCCTGGCGCACCACGGGCGTGAACCCATGACGTTGCGCCGCTTCCACGGCCGCCTGATAGCCCTCGAGCCGGACATCACGCTGCCCGAAGGCCAGGGTCGATCGGGGCGGTAGATGCGCAGCAGTGCGGGCATCTGACCGGCGCGCACCTCACGCAGCAGCTGCACCCCGCGCTCCAGGTCCGCAGCCGGATCCCCGCTCGGTTCCTCGATGAGCACACGCAGCCGTGCCGGCTGACCTTCGCTAGCTAAACCCATGATGTCGATTCTACTGCCAGCCCGTACCACCGATCCGGAGGTGACAAGGAATGCCCCGACCAGGACCGCATCGTTTACCGGTCGGTACGGTTCTGCGCGATAATGGTCAGCGTGCCTCTTTCAACAACCCCGGTGATACTTATTGGCGGAGCTCCGGCTCGGGCAAGTCCTATCTGGCTTCCCGCTACGGCAGGCCGCACCTGCCCCTGGATTCCTTCTACCGCCAGATCAGCGAAGACGGCCAACCGGAAATCTTCCCCCGCACCCAGTACGGCGAAATCGACTGGGACCATCCGGGAACCTGGAACCGCGCAGCGGCACTGGAGCGATCGGCGAGCTGCTGGAAACCGGGTCAACGAACGTGCCGGACTATTCGATCGCCACCTCCAGCTACAGCGGGTACCTGCGGATCACCGGGGCCGGACCAATTGTTGCCGAGGGGATCTTCCTGGCTGAACTACTGCAGCCGCTGCGGGAGATGGGGGTAAACGTACAGGCCTACTACGTAGATGAGCCGGCCCTGGTCACCGCCCTGCGCCGCTTCGTCCGCGACGTCTCCGAACGTCGAAAACCGGTGGGTTTCCTCATCAAGCGCGGCTACGCCCTTTACCGCTCCCACAGCGCCAACCGTGAGGCCTACCGGGCCCAGGGATTCACCCTGCTGCCCAAGCCCACGATCAAGCAGCTGCTAGCCGACCTGGCGCAGGACCCCTCACGCAGCTAAAGCGGGCGAACCGTGAGGATCTGTTCGCTGTGCCCGAAAGGCCCTGCTCGTCATGCAGGACCGCGGAGGTCAGCCCAATCCCGTCGGCGCCGTAGCTCTGCTGAGCCTGCAGCCCCAGCCACTGGCCCACCGGTTCACGGTACATGTGGATCTGCAGGTCCACGTTCGGGAACATCCAGCTGTTCGGGCCGGGTTCGGATCGTGGCGCCACACCGTTGGCGGTGTCCACCATTCCCAGCAGCCGCACCATGTCCGGGGAGCTGACCCCGTCCACCAGGCTGAACGGATTGCGCAGCCAGACGATGCCCTTGCCCGGCCGGTGCCCGGCCGCCGCACGCATTTCAACTCCACGAATGTAGCCGCCAGGCACTGGGATACCGCGTCGTAGGGCTCGCACTCCTGCGGGCCGGGCACCCGCGCGTCCTCGCTCCCGGCCACTGCCGAGGAATCCCCGGTAGCCAGGCGCCAGGCCCGGGCAACGATGCTGGTCCGCCCGTTGGTCACCATCTCGGCTTCAATCAGCTCAATCGTGCGTCCAGGACGAATCATGCGGGTATTGATTTCGAACTCACCGGCGTGGATCAGGCCGTGGATCTCCAGGCTCACCCGGGCCAGTCGCATGTCATCCCGGGGCTGGAAGTTCAGCATTTCATGCACCAGCACACCGGTGGCCGGGGCCATATGCTGCTCATGTTCATTCCAGGCGCCCTGGGCATGAATCGTGGAGCGGTATCGCCCCTCCCCCAGCGGTTCATAGTAGAAGTCACCGGTAGCCAGGATTTGTTCGAGCTCTTCGCCGACCTGATGAGTCATCGCATTACCTCATTGAAATGTTCCGATACGTGCTGCAACTCACCCTACCCGAACCGGCTTCGGCGCTAGGCATCACCATGTGAGCAGTGAATTTGCTGCCCAGTGGTGTCAAGAATGCTCAGCAGCTCGGCCACCCCGCTCACCGCCCAAAGCGAATGCGGCGTCATCGTGTCGAACTGGGCGGCCTGTCCCGCCTTGACGTGGTAAACGCGCTCGCCGAGTCGCAGCTTCACTTCGCCGCGCAGCACCGTGAACCAGTCCTTGCCCGGGTGAACGCGTGGTTCAGGTTCACTGCCGCCTTCTCGCGGGTCGATGCGCATCTTGACGACCATGGACCCGTGCAGGCCGTCGGGTTCGGACAAGCGCCAGGTTGTCAGGCCCGGAACACTGACCGGTTCGGGGCGAATGAGCGCGTCCTGCTCCGCCGGGGGCGCCACCAATTCATCAAGGGTGGTGTCCAGGGCCTGGGCAAGCGGCACCAACTGATCAAGGGCCATGCGGCGATTGCCGGTCTCCAGGCGGCTGAGGGTCGAGACGCTCATTTGTGCCCGGGTCGCCAAGGACTCCAGGGACCACCCCTTGGCTTTGCGGAGTCCCCGAATCCGAAGCCTGACGACAGAATCCACATCCATTTCTTGCGTCATAGGCAAAACTATATCCGATGAGGGCAAAAAATGGGTAGCGTGGCATTGTCCCGCTCCCCCACCTACAGAACGGATCAAACCATGGAACATTTCGATGTAGTGGTGATCGGCGGCGGAGCCGCCGGCTTGGCCGCCGCTTCAACCTGGCCCGCTCACTACGCTCGGTGCTCGTCTGTGACGCCGGTGAACCGCGCAATGCAACATCGGCAGCAGCACACAACATCCTCGGACACGACGGCACTTCACCGCAGCAGATGCTGCAGCTGGCGCGAGACCAAGCGATCAATTATGGAGTGAAACTGAGCGGCTTAGCGGTCACGGGCCTGGAAGGATCCCTGAACCAGGGATTTACGGTACGCACCGAGTCCGAACACTTTGGCGCCCGCCGCATCGTCTTGCCACCGGGCTACGGGACACTCTGCCAAAAATCCCAGGCCTTAGGCAGGGCTGGGGAAGGAGCGTACTGCATTGCCCGTACTGCCATGGCTGGGAAGTGCGCGGACAACGGATCGCGATACTGGGTGTCAGCGTGATGAGCTCACATCAGGCCCAGCTCTTCTCCCAGCTCAGCAAGCACGTCACTTACTTGAATCATGATCCCTCGACACTCGCTGAAGATCAGCGGACACGCTGGAAGCCTTGGGCATTGAGGTCGTCGATTCGGCGGTCCAGGCATTGGACGTCCACGATGATGGCGCGCTGCATGGGATTACGTTGTCCAACGGGATGGTTCTTGACGTAGATGCGGCGGTGGTGGCCAGCAGTATGCACGCAAATGCGGAACTCTACTTGAGGCTGGGCGGCCATTTGGCCAGAATCCAATGGGAGAATACATTGCCACCGACCAGATGGGCGCCACTGATATTCCCGGCGTTTATGCCGCAGGCAATGTTGCCAACCTGGGCGCCATGATCCTGGCTTCAGCCGCCGCCGGAGTCAGTGCGGGCGCCGCAATCAATTTTGCGTTCATCCAGGAGGCCGCGGAAAAGGCACTCATTGAGCGCGGCCAGTTCTCACGTTGAGCATGTTGACCCTCACCCGCTGTTCGCCGGGCGACGAACAGCGGGCGAAGGCCAGCGGATCCCCTTCTCCAGCTACAGTCAGGCACTTCACAGCCTGCGTCGCGTAAGGCGCTGGCTTGGGGTTTCGCTGCTGACAACGCGCAAAGAAAGGTCCTTGAGGACTGCGGAATAACATCTGTGAAGCAATTACTGCTAAGCTTGGATGGTTATCCCGTGCATCGAGACTGTTCGACAGCTTCGAAGCACATGCGACTCGGCCCGGGGCACACCGCGGGTCAGGTACAGCAGCAGTTCAGTCCAACGTGTTCCACACATGTTCGGACCCTTAATTGAATCGAATCTTTAATCTCTTTTTCACCACTGTCTTTCGGGCCACCTCCTGCTAGTTCCCTGAACAAGGGTATTTCCGCGCAGCCCGCACCCTCTCACTTCGTGGTGGCAGACTACTTCAGAACCCAGATCAGATTCGGCAACCTCGCTTTCAAACGCGCTCCCCTGCGGTCATTGCTTCGTCCAAAGATCAGCAATCGATTACCGATGTTGGTGCCTATGCACTATCTGCCGGGGTCGAGTCCAGGGATAATCCCCAAGTTTCGTGTCGCGGTCGCGGCACGGTTTCATCGGCCACGTTGGTGGCCAAAACACGTAAGGAAACAACATGGCCACTGGCACTGTGAAATGGTTCAACGCCGAAAAGGGCTTCGGCTTCATCGCTCCGGCTGACGCTCCGCCGACGTCTTCGCTCACTACAGCGCAATCCAGAGCTTCGGATTCCGTTCGCTGGAAGAAGGCCAGACCGTAGAGTACAGCGTTGAGCAGGGCCCGAAGGGCCTGCAGGCAACCAACATTCAGGCTCGCTAAAGCTTGAGCCGTGTGGGAGCAGGAGTTCATCCTGGCTCCCACACTCATTTAAGTCTGCTGTCGTCCTGAAACGAGCGCAGGCTCCGGCGGTTTTTCGCGCAACAGACCAACGCCGATCAGACGCGCCGGAATCCTCGCCAACTGTGGAATTCTGCGCAGCACCCATCCTATGGCGCTTGGCAATTCGACCGCGGAGTCACTGTCCAGGATCTGTACCAGGCCCCGGTGCAGAATACGCTGAACCGACTGCACCACCATCGTCGGCAGTTCTCGTCGGCGCTGAACTGCAGCCACGTCGCGATCGGTAATCCTGCCCGTTGCCAACGGAACAGCAAGCCGCCGTGCGGCGCATACCGCATCCTGCACTGCCAAGTTCACCCCCACGCCTCCAACCGGACTCATCGCATGAGCTGAATCCCCGATGCACAATAATCCGCGCCTCCACCATTTATTGGCCCGGTTCAGCAGCACCTCCAACAGCTTCAGATCTTCAAGTTCCAGGTCCTGGACTGCCGATTCCAGGTCTGGAACGGCCGCAGTGACCTGACGACGGAACTCCTCAATGCCTTGACGCCGCAGCTTGGTGTCATCCCCCTTTTTGAGCAGCATCGCCGTTTGGACATAGTTTCCCCGGGGTATGAGCACGAAGACGCGATTGGGCGAGAACACCGGCAACAGCGTGTTGCCGGCCTGCATTGACCCCTTGATGCGGAACCACCAGACATCGACCGGTACTCGGTATTCCCTTAAAGACAGTCCCGCTTGACGGCGCACGGTAGACCAGCGTCCGTCCGCGGCGATCGTGAGCAGCGCCCTGAGCTGCCCCTCCCCGGTCTCGCTGCGGTACTGGACTCCGACAACTTGGCCGGATTCAATCACCACGTCGGTCACTTCGCAATTCATCCGCAGCTCGAAGTTCTCCTCCTGCTCCCCCGCACGGGCCAACAGGCTCAAAAAATCCCACTGCGGCGCCATGGCGATAAATGGTAGGGATGCTTCAGCCCGGCAAGGTCAACCACCCTGACGTCGTGCCCCCGGCGATCCGGGATGCTGGCACCAAAGACCTTCGAATAGGGAATCTTCTCGAATTCGCCCATCAGACCCAGCTGATCCAGAAGTTCCAGGGTCGAGATGAATCGTGTCCCCCCGGAAGTCGCGCAGGAAATCACCGTGCTTCTCCAAAACGACGACCTTCACCCCGCAACGCGCCAGCAGGAGTCCGGCAACCATTCCCGCCGGACCGCCACCGACAATGATGCAGTCGGGATTTTCTGCCATAACCACTCCCTCGCCTCGCAACCTGTTTCAACTCTCGCACCGAAAAGCGGCTCGCGGAAGCCCGGAAAGGTGCTTCCATCCAGGGGAAGGTCAGCTCAGGGTCTGGCTGAAATGGAGGGGAATGTTAACCAGCAGCACCACCGCGACCAGGCCCAGCAACACGAGCCCCAGGCCGCCGAAACCGAGCCACACGAGGATGGGGCCGGCGACCAGTCCCCCGGCCGCACCGCTGAGGTTCATCAGCAAATCCGAGGTGCCCTGCAGCTGCGGACGATGGGCAATGTCAACCGCCCCGCTTACCATGGCCGCGCCGGCCACGGTGGAAGCGCTCCATCCCAGGCCCAGGCAGACCAAAGCCGCGGTGATCAGCGCATAGCTCTCCATGCCGAACCACACCAGGATGCTCGCGGTAATGAAAAGCAGTTGGCCGGCATACACGACGGGGCGTGCGCCGACCCGGTCGGTCAACCAGCCGAAGACTGGGGAGAGCGCGTACATTCCGGCAACGTGGGCTGAAATGGTGACTCCTATCAGGGGCAGCGTTGAGCGTGGTGCTGCAGGTGGATCGGGGTCATCGACATCAACGCAACCATGTGGGCATGGCTCATCGCGACCGTGATGACTGCTCCCCGGGCGGCCAGGGAGGTGCGCAGAATGGAGAACCCACTGGTTCGCGATACCGCTCCGGTTCCGGGTTCCCCTCCCGGTGCTGGGCCACGAGCATCGGGTCGGGGCGCAGGCCAAACCAGTAGATCCCCAATCCCACCCCTTGGCCACCATGGCGATGAGGAAGCCGCCGGTGAACTGCGGCAGATTCAGGCCCGGGAGATCACTTCGCCCGGCTCAAACAAGTTCGGCCCGGTAACGGCACCAATCGTCGTCGCCCAGACAACCAGTGAGAGATCCCGTCCCCGGTCCTGTCACTGGACAGGTCGGTGGCGGCGAACCGGGATTGCAGGTTTAGGGCGCTTCCGGTTCCCAGCACTCCCATTCCCAGCAACACCACCGGCCACCAGGCAAGAAGCGTTCCGGCCAGGATGGTCAGCACTCCCACGATGGCGATCAGTGCCCCGGTGGCCAATGAAATCCTGCGTCCCCGACGCTGGGCAAGAATGGCCAGGGGTATGGCCATCACAGCAGCCCCGATGGTGTTCATGGTCGCTGCCATGCCCGCCAGGGAGTCGGTTCCGGCAACGTCCACGATCAGCAGGGAGCCGAGAGTCAGGGTGGCTCCGGCACCAAGACCGCCCAAAACCTGCCCCAGCGCGAGGACCGAGATTGAGCGGCGGCGCACAGCCTGAACCTGCTGTTCGGTCCATGTGATGCTCATAAGCCTCATTTCAGCACTAATGGTTCGGGGCCGATAGTAGTACCTGTGATGATCCTAGCGGCCCCGGCGCAACCAGGAACACCGCTGTCGTTCTTGCGCGCGCATCGGTCGCGGTTGAAGCAGCCGTCCATTGACCTGTCCGGCTACACGGTGCAGATCAGCCTGGGGCGGGACTATTGGCGGGCCCGTTAAGCTGGGTTCGTCCTCCGCTCCTTTGAAAGCCAATGGCGTCGCTACACGCAAGGCCCGAAACCTCCCGATATTTTCGGGGGCCTCGGGCCCTGTTGCCGGTGCAGCTAGCCGCTGATCAGCTGGCTCGTTGTCTGGCTCCTAGAAGTCCCAGTCCTCATCCTCGGTGTTGACGGCCTTGCCGATCACATAGGAGGAACCGGAGCCGGAGAAGAAGTCGTGGTTCTCATCGGCGTTCGGGCTCAGTGCCGAGAGGATTGCCGGAGATACACCGGTGACGGTGGCCGGGAACATAGCCTCGTAGCCCAGGTTCATCAGCGCCTTGTTCGCGTTGTAGTGCAGGAACTTCTTCACGTCCTCACTCAGACCGACCGGGTCGTAGAGGTCGTGGGTGTACTGCACTTCGTTTTCGTAGAGTTCGAAGAGCAGGTCGAAGGTGTAGTCCTTCAGTTCCTGGCGGCGCTGCTCGGTCTGCTGTTCCAAGCCCTTCTGGTACTTGTAGCCAATGTAGTAGCCGTGCACGGCTTCATCGCGGATGATGAGTCGGATCAAGTCCGCGGTGTTCGTCAGCTTTGCACGCGATGACCAGTGCATCGGCAGGTAGAAGCCCGAGTAGAACAGGAAGGACTCCAGCAGGGTCGAAGCGACCTTGCGCTTGAGCGGGTCATCACCGTGGTAGTAGCTCTCGATGATCTGCGCCTTCTTCTGCAGGTTCTGGTTCTCCGTGGACCAGCGGAAGGCCTCGTCAATTTCCTTGGTCGAAGCCAGGGTGGAGAAGATCGAGGAGTAGCTCTTGGCGTGCACCGACTCCATGAAGGCGATGTTGGTGTACACCGCTTCCTCGTGCGGGGTCAGCGCATCGGGAATCAGTGAGACCGCGCCGACGGTTCCCTGCAGGGTGTCCAGCAGGGTGAGCCCGGTGAACACCCGCATGGTCAGCAGTTTTTCGTCTTCGTTGAGGGTGGCCCAGGACTGGATGTCGTTGGACAGCGGCACCTTCTCGGGCAACCAGAAGTTGTTGACCAGCCGGTTCCAGACTTCAACGTCCTTCTCGTCCTGGATGCGGTTCCAGTTAATGGCTTCGACCTTGTTGGTGAGCTGAATCTTCTCGGTCATGGTTCCTCGTTGAAGAGTCGTGGTTTGGTGGTTTAAGTCTACCGCCGCAGGCGGATTCCGGTCTGGCTGGAGGGGGCACCTGTGGGTTCGCCGGTACCGGCTGGAAGCAAACGAGGCATCTGAAAACATTGCGGTCTTCAGATGCCTCGTTTGTTGTGCCCCTCGCGGTGCGATTCGGGCCAGCTCAGGTTAGAGCATGCACGAGACGCAGTTGTCGACCTCGGTGCCTTCCAAGGCCAGCTGGCGCAGGCGGATGTAGTACAGGGTCTTGATGCCCTTGCGCCATGCGTAGATCTGGGCCTTGTTGATGTCGCGGGTGGTGATCGTGTCCTTGAAGAACAGGGTCAGCGACAGGCCCTGGTCCACGTGCTGGGTGGCAGCGGCGTAGGTGTCGATGATCTTCTCGTAGCCGATCTCATACGCGTCCTGGTAGTACTCCAGGTTCTCGTTGTTCATGAACGGCGCCGGGTAGTAGACGCGGCCGATCTTGCCTTCCTTGCGGATCTCGATCTTCGAGGCCACCGGGTGGATGGAGGAAGTCGAGTTATTGATGTAGGAGATCGATCCGGTCGGCGGGATCGCCTGCAGGTTCTGGTTGTAGATGCCGTGCTCCATGATGGAGGCCTTCAGCTTCTTCCAGTCTTCCTGGGTAGGGATCTGGATGTCGGCGAACAGTTCACGAACACGCTCGGTAGCCGGCTCCCACACCTGGTCGGTGTACTTGTCGAAGAACTCTCCCGAGGCGTACTTCGAGTCCTCGAAGCCGTCGAAGGTCTCGCCGCGCTCGATCGCGATTTTGTTCGAGGCGCTCAGGGCGTGGAACACCACGGTGTAGAAGTAGATGTTGGTGAAGTCCAAGCCTTCTTCGGAACCGTAGTGCACGTGCTCACGGGCCAGGTAGCCGTGCAGGTTCATCTGTCCCAGGCCGATGGCGTGAGAACGCGAGTTGCCGTCGGCAATGGAGGGAACCGAGTTGATGTCGGACATGTCCGAGACCGCGGTCAGCGCACGGATGGCGATGTCCACCGAGCCGGCCAAGTCCTTGCCGTCCATGGCCTTGGCGATGTTCATCGAGCCAGGTTGCAGGAGATGTCCTTGCCGACACGGGCGTAGCTCAGGTCATCGTTGTATTCCGACGGCGAGGAGACCTGCAGGATTTCCGAGCACAGGTTGGACATGGTAATCCGTCCGGCGATCGGGTTGGCCCGGTTCACGGTGTCTTCGAACATCAGGTACGGGTACCCGGATTCGAACTGGATCTCGGCGATGGTGGTGAAGAAGTCGCGGGCGTTGATCTTCGTCTTCTTGATGCGCGAGTCATCAATCATCTCGTAGTACTTCTCGGTCACCGAGATTTCGCTGAACGGCACCCCGTAGACGCGCTGCACGTCGTAGGGGCTGAACAGGTACATGTCCTCGTTCTTGCGTGCCAGCTCAAAGGTGATGTCCGGAACGACCACGCCGAGCGAGAGGGTCTTGATGCGGATCTTCTCGTCCGCGTTCTCGCGCTTGGTGTCCAGGAAGCGCAGGATGTCCGGGTGGTGCGCGTTCAGGTAGACGGCACCGGCACCCTGGCGGGCACCGAGCTGGTTGGCGTAGGAGAAGGAGTCTTCCAGCAGCTTCATGACTGGAATGACGCCGGAGGACTGGTTCTCGATCTGCTTGATCGGGGCCCCGTACTCACGCAGGTTGGTCAGCGCCAGGGCGACACCGCCGCCGCGCTTGGACAGCTGCAGCGAAGAGTTCACCGCGCGGGCGATGGACTCCATGTTGTCTTCGATGCGCAGCAGGAAGCAGGAGACCAGTTCGCCACGCTGCGCCTTGCCGGCGTTCAGGAAGGTGGGGGTTGCCGGCTGGAAACGGCCGGAGATGATCTCATCGACCAGCTTTTCGGCCAGCTGCTCATCCCCGCGGGCCAGGTGCAGGGCCACCATGCACACGCGGTCTTCGTAGCGTTCCAGGTAACGCTTGCCGTCAAAGGTCTTCAGCGTGTAGGAGGTGTAGAACTTGAAAGCGCCCAGGAAGGTCTGGAAGCGGAACTTGTGGTTGTAGGCGCGCTTGTAGAGACCGCGGATGAAGTTCATCGAATACTGATCGAGGGTTTCCCGCTCGTAGTAATCGTTCTTCACCAGGTATTCGAGCTTCTCATCCAGGTCGTGGAAGAACACGGTGTTATTGTTGACGTGGTCCAGGAAGTACTGGCGCGCCGCGTAACGGTCGACCTCGAACTGGATCTTGCCATCGGGACCGTAGAGGTTCAGCATGGCGTTCAGGTCGTTATAGCTCAGTCCCTGCAGGTTCGCAGGAAGCTCCTTGGCATCCTTCATCAGGTCCGCTTCTGAGACTTTAGTGTCCAAAAGGTATCAAGCCCTTCTTTGACTTTGTGGACGTCTTCCGATGTCCCCATCAATTCAAATGTGTATAGAACCGGCACCTGGCATTTGGCTGCGACGCGTTTAGCCGCCAGACAATATGTGGTGCCGAAGTTGGTGTTGCCCGAGCCGATAACTCCCTGAAGAAGCCGGCGGTTCTGTTCATTCCTCAAGAAATTCAGAATTTGCGGTAGAACTGCCCGTTTTCCGTTCTCTCCCCCATAAGTGGGAATCACCAGAACGTAGGGCTTGGTGGCAATGAGTTCTGGTTCGCGCGCAAACAAGGGGATGCGCGCCGAACCGATATTCAGTTTTTGCACAAACCGGTGCGTGTACTCCGACGCAGAAGAGAAGTAAATCAACTTCTGGTCGGTGTACTGCACGGCGTGGCTAGCCTCATCCAACTGCTGATTCTCGGCCAGCGCTGATGGTGGCAAGTCGATCGCCTCCGCTTACTAGTTGAGACGAGTAAAACCCGTGGTTGTTTCGAGTGGCTGAGCCTAGTTTGCCTGGGCCAGAGTCTCGATCTTGTCCGGGCGGAAGCCGGACCAGTGGTCGTTGTCGGTGATGACGACAGGGGCCTGCATGTAGCCCAGGTTGCGCACACGCTCCAGCGCCGCGGCGTCCTGGGAGATGTCGACCTTGTTGTACACGATGCCCTTCTTATCCAGGGCTCGATAAGTGGCGTTGCACTGCACGCAGGATGGCTTGGTGTATACCGTGACGGTCATGTCCCTGTTCCCCTTTGGAAAGTCCCTTTTTGGCTCTGCGACACCCTTCAAGGTTCGTCACGCGGCCGCCTCTCAAATGCCCCGAAACCGTGTTATCGAGGTGTTTCCGGCGCCTAACGCGCCATCGGGTTCAATACTACATCTTGTGTTGGCCCGTGCAAGCAGCCACAACATGATGTATTACAAGTATGTCATTCGGCCATTGTCAAGTCCACACGTCTTGTGGATAAGAGGCCCGGTTTAAACCGCGATTTCTCGGGGTCGACCCCATCTTGTCCACAGCCGGTGGACGGCTCGATGTGCGTTAAAAATTCTTTGTGTGAGCCTCCTTTCGGCGTGTTGGGCGAGCCTGCGGCGGACATGCTATCTAGTGCCGGGCGACGGCTGCCGGACCTATCCCTAGTGTCATCCCCGGCACCGACGTTTAGGCTTCGATATCGCCGAATGTGGGAAACTTTTCCGCACCCGTTTCCGCCGCCGCAGACCGCCCGCCACGGACTGATCGGAGCCAACCTCCCTTGCCTGACACAGACTGATACCAGTGCACGAGAGTGTGCGGGCATGCGGAAGGCCGCGGGGCTCGAGACAAGTGTCCCCAGCCCGCGCGACCTCTAGAACAGCGGATGGTTGCCGGAGAGCGCGCTCGAGGTTCCCAGCACCGCCTGTTCCACTGCCGGCAGCAGCTCGCTGCCGCGCAGCAGTTCACCGATCATCAGCCCGGCGAAGCAGTCTCCCGCGCCCTTGGCGGTGCTGGTGACCCTGGCGGTGTCTACCTGCTCGAAATGCTCCTCGTCCAGGGCGATCAGGCACCCGATGAGGGACGGATCATCGGTGGGCGCGGAGGTGAGCACCACGTAGCGGCAGCCGGCCTCCATCAAGTCCAGGCAGGCGTTCGCCGCGTCCTGCTCGTCGTAGATCGGCTCCCCGCTGAACAGTGCCAGCTCAAAGCGGTTCGGAGTGCTCAGCCAGGCGATCGGCAGCAGGTGTTCCCGGTAGCCGTCGGCAACGTCCTGGTGGGTGTAGAGACCCACATCGTCATCACCCATGGCCGGGTCCAGGATCAGCTTCAGCTGCGGGTAGCGCTCACGGGCCCGGAGATACCAGGCGGCGATGATCTCGGCCTGCCGGGCCTCACCCAGGTAGCCGACGAACACGTACTGGGTGTCATCGAGCACCTGGCGGGCCAGCAGGTCGTCAAGGAACCCGGTCAGCCAGGTCTCGGGCACCGGGCCCCCGGCCAGGCTCGGGTAGTGCGGCAGGTTGCTGAGCACCACGGTGGGCACCTGCACGCAGCGGTGCCCCGCCGCCTCGATCATCCGGGCCACGGTGTTGTTTCCCACCGCGCCGTAGGCAGCTGGGATCCGATCACTACGGCTTGACAGGGCGCCGGTCCAGTTCCAGCCCGCTCACTGCGCGGGCCGGTCCGGGTAGTGGCGGCGCCGAAGATCCCCTGGCCCACTCGCACCACGGTGGCGCCTTCGGCGATGGCCAGCTCGAAGTCCC
>NZ_BAXF01000026.1:0-14014 GCF_001310435.1 Arthrobacter sp. JCM 19049
CCCGCGACCGGCAGCACCCCGCCGGGCACCGGCGAACAAGCTCACCGCACGCGAGGAAGCCAGGATCCTGGAAGTGCTCAACAGCGAGCGGTTCGTGGACCAGGCGCCTGAGCAGATCTACGCGGTCCTGCTGTCCGGAGGGACATATTTGTGCTCGGTAGCCACCATGTATCGGCTGCTGCGCCGGAAGAAGCAAGTGGCAGAGCGCCGCCGGCAGGCCCGTCACCCGGCCCGAAAAATCCCGGCATTGGTGGCGAACCAGCCCGGGGAGGTATTCAGGTGGGACATCACCAAATTGGCCGGGCCAACCAAGGCACCTACTACGACGCGTACGTGATGATCGACATCTACACGCGCTACATTGTCGGCTGCCAAGTCCATTCCCGCGAGTCCGGTGAACTGGCGCGTGAGTTCATCGCCCAGGTGTTCGCCACCGACCAGGTGCCGCTGATGGTGCACGCCGATCGCGGCACCTCGATGACCTCGAAGCCGGTGGCCGCGCTGTTGGCGGACCTGGATGTCCTCAAGTCGCATTCGCGGCCGAAGGTCAGCAATGACAACCCGTACAGGGAGAGCTGGTCCAAGACGTTGAAATATCTTCCGGAGGTCCCCGAGCGGTTCAGATCGCTGGCAAACACCCGAGATTTCATGGACCGATTTGTCCAGGCATACAACGGTCATCACCGGCATTCGGGAATCGGGTTCCACACGCTGACGGACGTGCATTTCGGGATCACTGGGCATGTTGATGATCAAGGATGGCCGCGCTGCAAAAGGCGTGGGAGCAGCATCCCGAACGGTACGGGCAGCAGCGTTTGCCGAAGAAGCTACAACTGCCGGAAGCTGCGTGGATCAACGAACCGGTGAAGCAGGAGAAAGGGGAAGAAATGCAGGCTGCTTAGCACCCATTGGCCTCATTGACTTGAAAATTTCCGGTCGGCCGACAGTCCCTGTGATCCTCTTCGTAGGGACTATCACCATCATGACTGGCACGCTCTGCCAGAGCACCCGAATCATACCGGGACGATCACCCAGATCTTGGCGATCCCACCCAAACGCTGTCTCAAGCCCAGCATCGAGTTCGTTACCGGGAGGAAATCGATGCGCTGCTCGCTGCCCTCAACCGGGTCACGCGGACCGGAGGTCGGGAGGGCCACGCATTGTTGGCCCTGGCCGGGCAAATGGGTTGCGCATCTGCGAAATCATCTCTCTGACGCAAGACGACCAGCACTTGGCAGCGGCAGGAATGGCATAAAACCAGCGATGATTCATTTTGTCCTCGGGGCCCTATATCCTTATGTAAGTTCGTAGGTTACCAGTTTAAATGGGGGAACGCTTTGAAGATATCCGCAGGTTGGCAGCCGAACGCTACTCTCGAGCGAGAGATCAATCAACAATTTGAAAGTGCGTTGGCTGCTTATCAAGCTAAGCCCACACTAATAACCGAGCATTCGAACCATGAGGAGTCTATCCGAACAGGCGGGTATGCCACTAGAACTCTTCTGGAATTGCTGCAAAACGCGGCTGATCAGATGTCGGGGGCTGAAAGCCTATCTAACGACCCGGGCAGAGTCGAGATTATTCTTGACCAAACAACGAACACCCTATACTGCGCAAATTCTGGTCGACCTTTCTCGCAAAATGGAATTATTGCAATTACTCATGCACATGTGAGTGCCAAACGTGGCGACGAAATCGGCCGCTTTGGTTTGGGTTTCAAATCGGTTCTGGCCGTAACCGAGACACCGCAAATTTTCAGCCGTTCAGTATCTTTCGAATTTAATTCTGAGCAGTCCCGGAGCTCGATCCGCGATATAGGCGTTCCTGCCCGCCGGCTTCCGATCTTGCGAACCCCTACATTGATCGATGTAGATGAGCATTTCGAACAGGACCCAGTACTGCAGGATTTAGCAGAGTGGCTACTACAGTGGTCCGTTTGCCAAATGTTCATGACACAGAGAGAATCCGTCGAGAAATGTTGAGTTTCTCGTCTGAGTTCTTGCTGTTCGTCGGTGGTGTTCGTGAAGTTCGATTGAGTATTGTTGGCGACGAAGAATTTAATACAAGCCATATTTCGCGAAAGCTTGGCGGCGGTCACTTCAAGATTGAACGTCCTGATGGAACCGGAGAAGAATGGCTTGTTGGAGAACGGATGCATTCCCCGAGTCCGGAAGCCCGTCGTGAAGTCGGAGAAGCCGTATCACGCGATAAGATCAAGGTCAGCGTCGCAGTTCCGCTCAAGCCGCGTAAAGCCAATGTTGAGGCTGGCGATACTGGCACGGCAGTCGGACAGTTCTGGAGCTATTTCCCTCTGCAGGATAGGACCTCCGCAACCGCGTTCTTTAATGCTCCATGGAGTGTCAATGATGATCGTACGACCCTTCTGAGGAATCAGTACAATCGCGAGATTCTCTCCACCGTTGCCGAAATTTTCGTAGAAGTTGTGGTCAGACTTAGCACCGCCGAAGACCCGGCCTTGCACTTTGACTATCTACCAGCACGTGGCAAAGAAGCAACCTACTTTGGCGATGAAGTTCTATGTGCTCTGGTACCCCCTCTAGCAGTTAATGAAGCAATCATTCCTGACGGCAACGGGAAGTTGGTAAGGCCGCCCGAGCTGCGTCCTTTGGATCCAGGCTGTGAATGGAAAATCTCGGAGGCGGCACATCAGGATGGGTGATTTCGCGAAATACAGGTATGGACGTTCCGCATTGGCGTTGCTATTCATCAAACCAGCGCATGGCACGATTGCGTCAACTTTTCGCTGTATCAGTAGATCCGAACCGGTATGAAGAAGATAAGCGAGATTTCAAGAAAGCTCTAGAATCTATCCCCAAACGAGGGATTCTAACTTGGCTTAGGGAGTGGCTGAAGGGGAAGATTACAGATCCGCCGGAAACGCGCTGAAAGTGGTTCTTGGAAATATAAGGCGGGATCTTGCCCAGAGCGCCAAAGTTATTCCGACCACGGACGGCTTGCGCTCGCTCGATGACCGGAACCAGGTATTCCTGGCAAAAGTGGACGACCTCGAAATTGAAGATGCAGTGTTCGTCGAAGAGGAATTCCTTGCCCTCGATGGGATGGAGAAGACACTTCGAGATCTTAAATTCCGTGACTTGGATCCAGTTGCTATATTGAACGCGCGCTTGGACACGTTGACGAGAGACTCCTCAGTTGAAATGCAGCAGAAGTTCTGGGAAGCAGCTGAATCGGTAAGCATCAGTGATGCTAACAAGGTGATTCGTGGAAATCCAACAGCTCCGGTATTGGTTCCGACCCGTGACGGAGGATGGCATTGGCCTCAACAAGTAATCGATATCGAGGAAAAACTCGATGCCAAGGACACTTCACTTCTGCTTGATTACGACCGCTGCATTCCTAGAGTTGCGCACGAATTGGGCGTTGCACGGGAACCATTAGAGGAATTCTCATACGAGGATGAGTTTTTCGCTTCACAGTATGAGCAATGGGTACGAGAAGAACTGAATGGCCGGCTCACTGCCGGGGAACGACCAATCGAGAATATCGCTCTATACCCAACACGAAGCAAGACGCAGGGGCCGTTCTCAGTGCTTCTCCTGTTGAAAGAAGCAGGCGCACCAGCACCGACCAGGGAGCGTTGGACAAGAAGTCTATTGGAGTTCGGGGACGCTCCCTGGGATTGCGAAGACACCGCGACGGGTGTCTCCTATCGCGTCAAATCTCCTGTTCGGTGGGCCGTCGAGAACGCCGGCGTTCTAAAGAGCTCCCTGGGATACCGTCCTGTTTCGGAACTCGTTGCTCCGATACTTTCGCAGTATAGCGGCTTACTACCTGTATGGGATGGTGCACGGAGCATTTCTGAAACATTGCGCTTGCCAGAGGACCTGGAATCGGTACCTACGGAAATTCTTCAAGATTCTCTTAATACGGAAATTCTCACAGGGAATTTCGGCGACGAAAAGTTAGCCGAATTCATCTTGAATGTAACGCGTATTGCTTATATTGACGGTGTACAGCCTCCAAGGATTCCCGCAAGAGTCGTCAGAATTTTTGAATCTCGCCCTACCCGGAACGTATACGTTGCGACTGACGAAGAGCAGAGGAATTATCTTCGCGAGCGTCATTTGCCGTACCTATTCGCAACGAAGGAAATAGGTCAAGAATTGGTGAGCTGGTCGGCTGCACGGATTTCGAGGACAGTTTCTCGTTCTCGATGTCAATTGACGGCCAACGCGACCCAGAACCAGCAATTGATGTCTTTACCGGCCTGCGTGGCCGCAGGGGTTCGCGTGATCTTCAGGATATAAACATCGTGCGTGCTGACACTATCGAGAAAAGGGTTCAGACACCAACCGGTCTTGATCCACAGCATCTGATTTCCCATCGTGATGGGGTCAACCTGTTTGTCGCAGCTCACATATCTGATAGAGATACCCTAAAGCTGTTGAGTGATGAATTTGAACTGGACCTGAATAATTCCGACATAGATGCGGTGCTGCAGAGCGGACTCAACCATAAGCTCGAACTGCTGCGTCTCGATGCTGTTGCACAAAGCAATGATGCCGATCGATTGGACGTTTATTTCGGCGAAGACGATCTTAGGGAAAAGCTTCCGAAGGGTCTATGGCAAGGCCTTGAAAGCCAGGGACTTATAACTCGCGATACTTCTGTAGCTGAATTGCTTCTGTCCGTCTATGGAAAAGACACTATTCGCGAGGTTTCTGACTTGTTCACGCGTGAAGGTTTCCCCGACGTGCCGAACCAGTGGGCAGGCGGACCATCTACGAAATCTTGGTTGCGCAAGATGGGATTCGGGGATGAATTCGCCGGTCAGAGGAGTGAACGACACGTTTCAGAGTTCGTCGTCCCAGGAGCCAGCATTTTGCCGGATATGCATGCTTATCAGGCTCGAATCAGTGCAGATATGCGGGACGTGATTCTCGAAGTTGACGGGGACGGTCGCCGCGCAAAAGCGATGGTTGAACTTCCAACTGGCGCGGGTAAAACACGAATTGCGACGCAAACGTTGTTGCAGATGTTCATCGATGGGGACATCCAGGGACCGGTTTTGTGGATCGCGCAATCGCAAGAACTGTGTGAACAAGCGGTACAGACATTTGCAGCGGTTTGGCGAGGACTTTCCACCGATCAACGAATCGACATTCCGATTACTATTGGTCGGTTGTGGGACAACAACGAGGTTCACGCACCCGCTACCGAGCACAGTGTAATCGTCGCTACTGACGCAAAACTCGATACGATTCGGACGAAACCAGAATATGACTGGTTAACAGAAGTCAGTGCCGTGCTGATCGATGAAGGCCACGTAGCAGGAGCATCAACTCGGTACACTCGTCTCCTTTCGTGGCTGGGCGTGGACGGTCATAACTGGAAACGTCCGCTAATCGGTTTGTCAGCTACACCTTTTAAGGGAACCTCGATACAAGCCACCGAACAATTGGTGAGGCGTTTTGGGCGGAGGAAGCTCACTCCATTTCGTGAAGAGCAGAATCCGTACCAAGAATTAGTTGCACTCGGTGTCCTTGCACGTGTAAAGCACGACATCCTTGATGGCGCCAGAGTCACTCTTTCGGCGGAAGAATCTTCTGAGGCGACCCAGATGAAACGAGTCAGCGGCACCGTTCTGGACAAAGTTGCAGCTGACCATGGCCGTATGGGGACCCTCGTTAACAGCATCATGAATCTTCCGCCGGATCGAAAAAAATCAGTGCTGGTGTTCACTCCGAACGTTCTTTCAGCGCAAGTATTGGCAGCTACGCTTCGGTTCAGAGGCATTAACGCAGCATCGGTTAGTGGACGGACCGGAAGGCAAGAACGTCGCGAGGTGATCGGTCGTTTCAAGAATGATGAGATTCAAGTCTTGACTAATTGCGACTTGCTAACGCAAGGATTTGATGCGCCAGGAGTAACGGCCCTGTATATTGCCCGCCCGACGTTCAGCCCAATGCATATATTCAGATGGCAGGACGAGGTTTGCGCGGCCCGAAGAACGGCGGGAAAGAAGAATGCCTGATCGTTGATATTGCCGATAACTTCGGCAGCACCGACGTTAATGATTTACTCGGATTCCACGGCTACAAGGATCTCTGGAAGGAACAAGACTCGTGATACTTAGTCCTGATCTACGAGACATTGAAAAACAAGCCAACAGTGATGCAGAGCGACGTTTGGCTCGTCTCCTGAGCAAAATTCCTGGCCCAAAGGCCGTGGCGTTTCATTCAGTCAAGCTACATACGCATGCATATAAACATGTGGCAGAGATCGATTTCCTCATCCTTTGGAAAGATGTAGCGATAGTCGTCGAAGTTAAAGGTGGGGGTGTCCAGAAGTACGAAGGGGTCTGGTACTCCATAGACCGTAATAGGGACGCGCATCGGCTCCCGTCCTCACCGATGGAGCAAGCCCGGTCAGCAATGTTCGCGCTTCTGAAGATTTTCGATGCCGACAACATGGGCAAGTTTGCTTCTGAAGCAATAGTTATTACTCCAGATATCGATTCTCCTCCCTCTTCCACCGAGTGGAAGCCTTCTCAATGGCTGACTAGCGACTCAATGAATGTTGAGAAACTCGTTGAAGCGCTTGATTTAGTCGCTGCGGAAGCACGGAGGCCCCGAAGCGATGAGAAACGGGCGAGCAGCCAGGAGCTGAGGACACGCCTATTTGGCGAATTCTCTAGATTGCCGGTTATTGATGCTCAGCGTGGAGCAGTTCTAGACGAACAGGCAAGAGCGACAGAGCAACAAGCCAAAGTCCTGGCTGGTCTTGCCAAGAATGAAAGAATAGTTGTACTTGGCGGAGCTGGCACAGGCAAGTCACTGGTCTTGGCTGAAGCCGCCAAACAAGAAGCGGAAGGCAACCGATCAGTTCTTGTGACTTTCCGGTCGAAGGGATTGCAGAAGTTATTTAAGCCGCTATTTGAAGGACGTGACATCACGGTCACGCCGTTTGAAGATCTGGTTCCGGGGCGCGAGTTTGATGTCCTCCTGGTCGACGAAGCCCAGGATTTGATGCACGTGGAAGCGATGGATTCGCTTGACAAGATGCTTGTCGGTGGCCGGAGCAAGGGGCGCTGGCGGATGTTCTTGGATCACAACAATCAGGCACACGTGGATGGTTCGTACGATAAAGACGTATTTGATCTTGTCAGAGATGAAGCTATTGAATACGACTTGAGCTTAAATGTGAGAAACACGCGGGCGATTGTCCATATGGTTCAAGAATACCTGTCCGCCGATGTAGGTGACCCTGGCATCGTAAATGGAGAGAGAATCGACTGGAACTGGCTGGAGGACGGCACTCCTCAAGAAGCAGCGATTCAACGGGCGAAGAAGCTTATTGATGAAGGCGCAATTGCTAAGAACATCTGGGTTATCTCGGTAACCGCAGACGCTGATCTTGACGAAGTTGTTGAGGGTATCCGAGTGCTGGCACCACGACAAGCCAAGGGCCTGGAAGCAGAACACGCGATCGTTTGTGAATTACCGGAAGAGTACGACGATGTTTCTCTCGCGAACTTCTATGTCGCCGTAACCCGAGCGCGTATCAGCCTGCACGTGATTGCGTCGAAGAAAGACAAAAAGAAACTGCTAACCATCGGTCGAAAGAAAGCGTTGTCCCATTGAGTCTTACAAATGCGCAGCAGCTTGCCCTTGAGCACATCAGGCGTGCATACATCGGACCGGAACATGGCCCCACTGAAGTGACATTTGACCCTCCGGTTTATCGGTACACCGTAGGTATGTTGTTCCCTTCAAAAGACGAACCCCTCTCGACAGAAGAGCACAATGATTTTGAGCAAAGCGAGAACAACCTACTGGCCGATGTCGTGGAAGGAGAGGTTGAAGAGGGCAGCGCCTCAACGCCACTCGCCGAGGAGTGGCGGCCTACTTCGACGGCGATTTCATTTGTATCGGCTGCAACGTCTTTGCTTGTTGATTTTGCAGCGGCGACATATGAAGTCTCCACGGATGACGGTCCGCGTAGATGGACGAGACATGGCCAGCAGATAGAGGGATTGCTGTTAAGTAAGGAGCAGCCGCAGACAGAAGTCGATATTAACGGCGTTCCGTTGCAAATTGGTTCACGATGGCGCGAATACAAGAATTCATGGCTTATAACCGTGCATGCGAGAGTTCTCAGTGTATCCACAGGTGATACCCGCGACGATATTTCGCGCATGCTGTTCCAGGTAGAACTTTCGTGCCGGCCAAATGGGGATGCCACTGTGTTGCCTTACGATGTGCACTCTTCGATTGATAGTGCTCAAGAGGCAAAGGAACTACGACTCAGATATCGCAATAAGAAGGTCTACGCCGTCGGGCACGGCCTGGCTGCTGACTGGGAACTAGATGACTCTGGCAACTGCCAGCGGGTGTTTCTTGACCCGGTTCCTCATTATGTAGTGCCTGCGATCGAGCAAACTGCAATGAATGGTACTTCGGCAGCAGCAAGGGCAATGGACATCGAGTACCTTGCGACTGTCGATACCGACCTAAACGGTGTAACTGAGTCGCTGTCGGCCTTCGTCGATGAATTCGAAATTTGGGTTAAGAGCCAAGAAAATTCTGCGCGTGACTTGAATATGTCGGAAGCTCGAGATATCGCTGCTCGTTCGCGTCTTTCTGCAAACCGCATGCGGTCTGGCATCGGAGAATTGCGCCGACCGGATAATACGGCTTTACGAACGGCATTCTCATTGGGCATGACAGCGATGCGCCTGCAGATGATGCAATTCCGGCCGAACGATAAGCCAATATGGCGACCATTCCAGCTGGGGTTCTTGTTGGTTTCTTTGGAATCCACAACAAATGAGAAACATGAGGATCGAGACCTCGTTGACCTTATTTGGTTTCCGACAGGTGGTGGCAAGACTGAAGCGTATCTTGCCCTTGCAGCAGTAACAATATTCCTACGACGACTGTTACTTGGCTCCCGAGGCGCTGGCACCGCTGTGATTACACGCTACACTCTGCGCTTGCTCACAGCGCAGCAATTCCAGCGCGCATCTGCATTGATTTGTGCCATGGAGATTCTCCGTCATGAGGATTCGCGCGCTGGCAACATGGCTCCGTTCACGATTGGTCTCTGGGTCGGAGATGATGTGACTCCCGGTACAAGACGTGACGCAAAGAACGCGGTGGAGCGAATGATGAAGGCCCGGCATCCCCGGGACGCAAACATGTTCCAAATTAGTGACTGTCCGTGGTGCAACTGTGCTCTGTTACCGGAGGATCGTAGTGAATCAGCTGGTCAATATGGAATCCGACACCACGGTATTGATATTGAGTTCAGATGCCTGAATCAGGAGTGTGTATTCTCCGAACGCTCGCTTCCGATGTTGGTTGTCGACGAGATGATTTACGAGGAACCACCGACGTTCTTGCTTGCGACCGTTGACAAGTTTGCCCGGCTGCAGTTCAACGAGAATTCAGGAAAGCTCCTCGGACTAGGCACGCCCTTCAAGCAACCATCAATGATCATTCAAGATGAGCTGCACCTACTTTCAGGACCTCTCGGGACAACGGTCGCCGTATTCGATGCGGTCATTCAGTTACTTTTGAGCACGATGGGCTCGGCCCCCAAGATCGTGGCCTCCACTGCAACTATTCGTGCCTCGAATGAACAAGTCCAAGGATTGTACGGGCGTAAGGTGGCTCTATACCCACCCGCGGGTCTTGACGACGATACAACCTTCTTCGCAAAGCCGGTCGATGATGGGCTTGGACGGATGTACGTTGGACTGATGCCCCAGAGCATTCCACAAGCGACTGCGTTAGTCGCGGCGACGGCACCGTTCCTGGAGATTCCTCAGGTTGTTATCGATGCAGAGGAAATACAACAGAAGACTGATCCGTATTGGACGCTGGTTATGTACCACAACAGTCTCCGCGAGCTCGGAAGAACTAGCGCGCTGCTGTTGGACGATGTCAACGGCCGTCTTAACGCCAGGGCCCAACGGCTTAACTTGTCTTCGCGCCAGGTCGGTACGTCGTCGGTTCTGGAGCTTACGAGCAGGAAGGGCCCTGACGAATTACCGAATGACCTTCGACAATTGGGAATTAGTAAGGATAGCTCTACCGAAGCTGTTGATGTCGTTCTTTCTTCTAACATGCTTTCCGTGGGTATAGATATCCAGCGTTTGGCTTTGATGCTTATGGTAGGGCAGCCGAAGACGACCGCTGAGTACATCCAGGCGACAAGCCGCGTGGGTCGAGGGTATATCCATGGAATTGTTGGGACACTGTTCCGATCAAATCGTGCTAGGGATCGTTCCCACTTCGAAACCTTTAGAAGTTATCACGAGGTCCTTTATCGGAATGTGGAACCTACCAGCGTTACCCCATGGTCGCTATCTTCTCGGGGACGATCCTTACCAGGTGCGCTCGTGGCGCTACTGAGACATACTTTCCAGAATTATCCGGACGTAACGATGCCATCAACTTGGACCTGGAAGATCCGAGATTTGGAACAGATCTGGAATCGGTTGTCGACGACCTAATTGGCTTGATCGCTCGCGCTGAATCTTCTGAAGAAGTAGAAGCCAAGGCTCAGATCTGGCAACTCCTCCGAGAATGGGATAATTGGGCGCGAAAGGCAAGGGAGGCGGGAGGAACATTTGGTTACGAACGTCGATCAGTTGACGAACCGGGTTTACTCATACGATTCGGCCAAGACGGGCTGGATGGCTTGTCGGCGATTCTATGAGATCGGTAGAACCCAACGTTGCTGTTGAAGTAGAAGAACCACTACAGAAGGCTTCACGTGCAGAGAATTAGACATGAACTGCGCCTTGCAGAGACCATTTCTCCATTCGGAGTGGGGTCCATCGTCGATGTGCTTGGCGAGTCATTGATTGCGCCAGACACTTCATGGTGGAATCGTAAAACGGCACCAGAGATTCATTGCGATCGCTTAGTAGCACAATTGGGCGGTGGCGTATTAAGGCAAGCGCCTTCACATGCAGGGAAATCTGGAGAAAAAACCGCGGCACTGTCATATCGACGTTTTCCAGCTTGGCGTTTCTGCGAACGATGCGGCAAGCTTTCACAGCTGACTGGCAAGAGCAAAGGCAAATTTGTAAACAAATGCGATTGCGGCGGAGGCCTCGTTCCGATGCGATTCGTTGCCGTCTGCAAGGAAGGAAGCCATATTCAAGATATCCCTTGGTTCAAGTGGGCGCACCGGGGCCAAGACGAACGAATGAACGACGAAGTACGCTTTTGTCGCTCTTACAAGGAGCTCCGTTTCGAACGTTCTTCGGAGCGAGGCGAAGGGTTGGCTTCACTGAGTGTCGTATGCGGTGGTTGTAAACGGTACCGCCCGCTTTCGGATTTAGTCGGCGGCGGTTCGCTGAAACGTGATGGGATTCGCTGTTACGGGCAACAGCCTTGGGAACTCGAAAACCTGCATGGATCGCCTTGTGAGTACGAGTTGGTAGCTACCCAGAGAGGAGCGACGGGGAACTACATTGCGGAACGCGTGTCTGCATTGGATATTCCCGAAGGTACACCTGCATCGGTTGAGCTTCAAGAACGTATCAGAGCCCATGATCTTTATCAGCGTTTGCTGGATGATAATGGCGGCCCGAGATCAGAACAGATCGCTGGCTGGATCGCAGAGGAACTCGAAGTAGATGTCGACTTAATCTTGAAGGCAGCTGAATCGCCATTAGATAGCAGCGAACAACCGCAATTGCAGCTGAAAGACGGGGAGTGGGCTGCGTTTGTTAAAAAAGTGCGATCTGGCAAAGACCACGGTACCACCGAGTTCGTTGTGGATGGATGGCAACGGGACGATTTCGGCGCAGGAGATACAGCACTAACAAAAGTAATTGCTGGGATCGGTCAGGTACGACGAGTACGGGAAGTTCGCGCTCTCAGAGGCTTTCGTCGATACTCACCGAATGCAAAGTTCTTGCGAGCTGACTTTAACTTGGACCCCAAGCACCGGCCTAATTATCCGGCTTTAGAGCTTTTCGGTGAAGGTATTTTTATCCAGTTCGACGAGGAGTTCATCTCGAACTGGGAAGTTCAGCGGTCGGTGCAAGCGCGCGCCAGCGTGCTCCAAGAGCGGCGCAACGCTTTAGAATGCTCATAGACTGGACGTACCTGAACCAAGGTTCGTGGCATTGCATACCATTTCCCATTTATTATTGCGCCGTTTAGCCTTCGAGAGCGGGTATTCTTCTGCAGCTTTGCAGGAACGTATTTACGCGAATGCTGACCGAGCCGACAGTACAGCTGGGATATTCATTTACACCGCTGCTGGCGACGCACAAGGGACACTAGGCGGATTGGTTCGACTCGGTGAACCAGAATATCTATTCCCTCTGATCAAGGCTGCTCTTGACGATGCGGATGTTTGTTCAAATGATCCGGTATGCATCGAAAGTGATCGCCAGGGATCGTTAAAGCTTAATCTGTCAGCATGCCATGGTTGCTCATTGGTAAGCGAGACTTCTTGCGAAACCGCGAATCGGCTGCTCGACCGACAACTAGTTTTGGGTCGCGACGGAGAATTGTCTGGTCTGCTTCAAGAAGTATTGAAGGAAGCGCGACGGTAACACTAAAGTGCCGGTATTCACAGAGTGGCTCATTGGCAATTCTTGGAGCCCACTCTCCTTATAATAGAAGAATGACTCGTAAGACTACGGTACTAGACTTGTTTGCTGGAGCTGGCGGACTATCGGCTGGTTTTCGCGCGGCATCCAATACTTTTGAGACCGTCCGTGCAGTTGAGTGGGACAACTCTGCCGCGGCCTCTTACGAAGCCACCTTTGGGAGCGGAATTATATACGCCGGAGATATAAAGAACTGGCTAGCCGAGGACGACGTTCCGGAGGTCGATGTCATTATTGGAGGCCCTCCGTGTCAAGGATTCTCAACGCTTGGCAAGCAAGACGTTGAAGACGAGCGAAACGATCTGTGGAAAGAATACGCGGCGACAATCCGCCGTTCAAAACCCAAGTATTTTGTCATTGAAAATGTGTCTGAATTCAGAAAGTCTCCTCAGTACGAGCATTTTAAGGAAGCAACCTCAAAGGGTGGTGCTTTGGCTGACTACGGGTTTAAATCTGAAGTACTGAACGCGGCCGATTATGGAGCTGCGCAGGCTCGAAAAAGAGCGGTATTAATCGGTTATCACCGTGACTTTGAATTTCCCGGCTTCCCTGAAAGGACTCATTCGGCCACACCTGAATCGGACGGACTGCTACCACACCTTACAGTGGCAGATATTTTGACCGATGTCCCGAACGTTCCTGATATGGATAGCAAGTTTGGATCTCGCAGTTATTCATTTAATGGGAGGGAATTCCCGGGTTCCTTTGGTACTCGAGAATTGCATTGGAGCAGAAACTATCGGGACATATCTTTGCGTCGTTTCGCGGTTATACCACCAGGGGGAAACCGGCGGGACCTCGAAGCGTATCCTGAATTGATGACCCCGTGTTGGACTAAGCATAAGTCGGGGTCTGGTGATGTAATGGGGCGTCTGCATTGGGAGCGTCCGGCGGTGACGATACGAACAGAGTTCTTTAAGCCTGAGAAGGGCCGGTATCTTCACCCTTGGAAAACCGGGCCATAACACATTATGAGGCTGCTCTTCTTCAGGGATTTGGGCCAGAGCATCGTTTCGTGGGGTCTCGAACTGCGATCGCAAAACAAATCGGTAATGCTGTTCCGATCCCATTGGGCATGGCAATCGGAAGGACACTATCCGGCTTGCTCCCAAAGAAATGATGCAAAAACTTTATTCAGTCGCCGAATTGAGTCATGGGGCCATTTGGAAACGCTTGGGTTACTGTTTCGTGCCTGATGCACTGGGCGTGTGGCCTGTTTCGTGCCATGGCTTAGCCCGGGGGTTTCATGGCTCTTCACAATCCAGGGTGTGAAACGGGTCTGAACCCGCCGGATTCCAAAAGTGAACGAGCAATATAATTCGCTAGGCTCCGGAACCCCAGAGCGCTACCGCGCAGGTGTTCCAACCTGCCGTTGATCGCTTCGGTGGGCCC
>NZ_BAXF01000027.1:0-13733 GCF_001310435.1 Arthrobacter sp. JCM 19049
GCTGATTGGCAAGTGGCTGGGTCTGGAGCTGCCGCAGCGGCTGCTGATCGCCGCCGGCTTCTCCATCTGCGGGGCCGCGGCCGTGGCCGCCACCGAGGGCACCGTGAAGGCCAAGCAGGAGCAGGTGGCCACCGCGATCGGCCTGGTGGTGCTCTTCGGCACGCTGATGATCCCGCTGGCACCGGCGCTGGGCGCCTGGTGGGCTTTGACGAGGAAGCCACCGGGATGTTCATTGGCGCCTCCACCCATGAGGTGGCCCAGGTGGTGGCCGCCGGCGGTGCGGTGGGCACCTCGGCGCTGGCCGTGGCGGTGACCGTGAAGCTGGCCCGCGTATTGATGCTGGCCCCGGTGATGGCCGGGGTGGGGCTGTACATGCGCCGCAAGCACTCGGTGACCGCCGACACCAAGCCGCCGGTGGTGCCGCTGTTCGTGGCCGGGTTCATCGTGGCCATGCTGGTGCGCACCGTGGGGATCCTGCCCGAGCCGGTGCTCGATGTCGCCGCGCTGATCCAGACCTTCCTGCTGGCCACCGCCATGTTCGGCCTGGGTCTGGGCGTGCACCTGCGCACCATCTTCAAGACCGGCGGCCGCTCGCTGGTGCTGGCCGCCGCCGCAACCGTGGTGATCATCCTGGTCGCCCTGGCCGGAACCTTCATCTTCCCGCCCGCTGGCTAGTCGCCCACGGCGAAACCTGACTACAAGGCCTCCCCGACAGCTGGATACTCCAGGTGATGGGGAGGCCGTGTCGTGCACGGCACCAGTCAGCGAACCGGGCGCTGTTCACGCACAGCGCGCTCGCCGGTGAATCAAAGCGTCGCGGGGATTGCATAAGGTGAAGGTATGCGTTTGCTTCATACCTCGGACTGGCATCTGGCCGGTCCTTCCACGGTGCTTCCCTGCTGGAGAACCAGCGGGCGGTGCTCGAAGAGCTGGTCCGCCTGGTGGAAGAGCGCCACATTGACGTGGTGCTGATCTCCGGGGACATCTATGACCGCGCCCTGCCGCAGGTGGATGCGGTGAAACTGTGCAACTCCATCCTGGGGCAGCTGCGCGCCGCCGGGGCGAAAGTCATCATCACCAGCGGCAACCACGACTCGGCCGCTCGGCTGGGCTTTGCCGCCGAACTGATCGACGCTGCGGGGTGCATATCATTGCCGATACCACCCGGATGAGCACCCCGGTGATGGTGCAGGGTGAAGACCACCAGATCGCGGTGTACGGCATCCCGTACCTGGAGCCGCGCATGGTGATGGCCGAGCTGGAGGCCGAGAAGCTCTCCCATGAATCGGTCGTCGCCGCCGCGGTCACCCGCATCCAGCAGGACCTGGCGACCCGCCGGGCCGCGGCCGACACCCCGGTGCTCGCCTTCTCCATGGCGCATCTGTTCGCCGCCGGTGGCGTGGGCAGCGACTCCGAACGGGAACTGAGCGTGGGCAACCTCGACGTGGTGCCGGTGGAGCTCTTCGGGCCCTTCGACTACTCGGCGCTGGGCACCTGCACGGCCGGCAGCGGCTGAGCCACACGGTGCGCTATTCCGGCTCGCCCCTGGCCTACTCGTTCTCCGAGGCGAACCAGCGCAAGGCCGTGTGGATCATTGACACCGACGCCAGTGGCGTAAAGGAAATCGAAGCAGTGGAGCTGTCGGTCCCCAAGAAGCTGGCCATCCTGCGCGGCAAGCTGCAGGAGCTGCTGGAGGACCCGGAGCTGGCCTGGGCCGAGGAAGCCTGGTGCCAGGTGACACTGACCGACACCGACCGCCCGGCCGAGGCGATGACCCGGATCCGCACCCGCTTCCCCGACACCGTGGTGCTGCTCTTCGCCCCGGAAGCCTCCACCCGCAACATTCGGGAAAGCTACGCCCAGCGCCTGGCCCGGGCGAAGTCCACCAAGGAAGTGTGCACCGACTTCATTGACCATGTGCGCCACCGCCCGGCCGATGAACATGAGCAGGAACTGGTGGCTTCGGTCATCCGCAGTGTGCGTGAAGCAGGAAGTGAAAAATGAGGATCCACCAGCTGACCATCCAGCCTTCGGGCCGTTCGCCGGCACTGAGCACATTGACTTTGACGAACTGGGCGCCGCCGGGCTGTTCCTGCTGGACGGGCCGACCGGCGCCGGAAAATCCAGCATCCTGGACGCCATCTGCTATGCCATCTATGGTGCGCTGCCGGGCAACCGGCAGGGCAGCCGGCAGATTCGTTCGGACCACGCCGCCGAAGGCCTCGCCCCGGAAGTGGCCTGCGAACTGTCGGTGGGAACCCGGCGCTTTGAGGTGACCCGCTCCCCGGCATGGATGCGTCCCTCCAAACGGGCCAAGAGCGGCTTCACCGAGGAGAAGGCCAAGAGCGCGCTGCGTGAATACGTTGACGGGGAATGGCAGGCGCTGTCCACCCGCAACGACGAAGTCGGTCAAACCCTGGGCGCGGTGCTGGGCCTGGACAGGGAACAGTTCACCAAGGTGGTGATGCTGCCGCAGGGCGGATTCGCCGACTTCCTGCGCGCCAAGGACACCGAACGCGAAAAGCTGTTGGCCCGGCTCTTCGACACCAGTGACTACGCCAAGATCGAGGAGGAGTTCGCCGCCCGCCTGCAACAGGAACGCAAGCGCACCGAGACAATTGAAGCCGAACTGGCCGCCCTGGAAAACCAGGTGCATTCGGACGCAACCGGGGCACTGCAGGCCGCCGGAATCGAGCTGCCCGGCGCCGACGAACCGGACCTGGACTTAGACGGGCTTCAAGAGCACCTGGAAACCCTGCGCCAGCAGCGGGCCGAAACGGCAAAAGCCCGCCGCGCCGATCAGGCCACGGCCTCACGGCGCCACCAGCAGCTACAGGAACGGCAACGGATCTTCGGGCGGCTGGCCGAACTGCGGCAGCTGGAAACCGCGCACGCCGCCAACGCCGAAGCCGCGACGGCCGCCGAGGAACGCCTGCACTTGGACGCGAAGGCAACCCAGATCAGCGCCTACCAGCGGCAACAACGCGATGCACAGCAGAACGCATCCGCGGCCCGGCAGCAGCTTGAAACCCGTGCCGCTAACTTCACCGAGCGATTCCCGGAACGCGAGATCCTGTACACGCAGCAGACCCTGCAGTCCTTGGCGACCGAAGCCAATGAACTTGGCGAGCAGCTTGGCAGCATCCGTTCGGCCCTGCCCGCCGAGGAGCAGCGCGAACAGCTGGCCCGTGAGCTGCTTCGTCAGCAGGAGCTGACCGGCAAGGAACAGGAAAAGTCCGAACGGGCCGAGGCAATGATTGCGACGTTGGCCAAGGAACGAGACGAACTGCAGGCCAAGGACCTGGATGAGGTGGCCGCGGCCGCCGGCGTGCAGCAGGCCGAGCAGGCCCTGGAAAAGGCGACCGAGCAGGTGGCCGCGGTGAAGCGGCGCGAGGAGCTGCGGGACGCCAAAAACAAAGCACAGGTTTTGTACGACGGGGAAGCCAGCAGGCTCCGGGACCGGCAGAGCAGCCTCCTGGAAGCGCAGCAGACCCTGCTGAATCAAAGTGCCGCGCGCTTGGCCGCGGGCTTGGTCGAGGGCGAGCCATGCCTGGTCTGTGGGGCCACCGAACACCCTGGGCCTGCCGTGGCCGAAGCCGGCGAGGAACTGGTCGATGAGGATGCAGTGGAGCATCTGCGCGAGCAGGTCGAAGCCCAGCGTGAAAAGACCAGGCAGGTGGAAGCAAAGCTGCATGCGGCCACCACCCGCTATGAGGAAGCCGCCGCGGTGGCTGGGCCGACCACTCGTGATGAGGCCCAGCAGCAGGTCGCGCAACACCAGGAAGCGCTGAAAGAGGCCCAGAACGTTCGGGCCGGTGTCGCCAAGCTGGTGGCCCAGCTGGCGAAGGTTCAGCATGAGAGCGAGAAGCAAGCACAGGCCGCCGCGGCCGCGAAACTCGCCCACGGTGTTGCGGTGGAAAAGACCGAGGCGCTGGGCCGGGAACTCAAACAGCTTGATGCCCGGCTATCCGAACTGCGCGGCGGTTACGGCTCATTGGGGGAGAAGCTGGCAGAACTGAGTGCCGGGCACTCGGTGCTCAGTGCGCTGCACCAGGCGCTCTCCAAGTCCCTGGACGCCACCGCGCACCTGGAGGATTGCTCCCGGCGCTGGGAAGAAGAACGGACCGCGGTCGGTTTCGCCGATGACGCGGCCCAGGCCCAGGCGCTGCTGGAACCCGGTGTCCGCCAAGAACTCGAGCAGCTGCGCACCACCCACCAAAACGTGCTGCGGCCATCGAGACCCTGTCCGCTTCGGAGGATGTCATTCAAGCCCGGCAACTGGAAGCCGAGGGGGAAACGGCGCCTGACACCGGTCAGCTGGAACGGGACGCTGCAGCGTTGCAGGAAGCCGAGGAAACCTACGAGCAGGCCCGCCAGGCCGAAGTGGTTGCCGCTGCTTCCCTGCAGCGCCTGCAGGAAGGACGGGACAGGCTCGCCCGACGCATCAGCGATACCGGCCCGGTCATTGAGTCCTACCGGCGGCTCAAGGCGCTGGCTGAGGTGGTCCGCGGCGGCGGGGAGAACCGGCTGAAGATGACCCTGGGCACCTATGTGCTGGCCGCCCGGCTCGAAGAAGTCACCGCCGCCGCCACCGAACGGTTGCAGGTGATGAGTTCGCAGCGCTATTCACTGGAACATGACGACACGGCCCGGGGCAACGCCAAGTCGGGACTCGGCATCCGGGTGCATGACTCGTGGACCGGGAAGTACCGCGAAACCCAGACCCTCTCCGGGGGAGAGACGTTCATGGCCTCCCTGTCCCTGGCCCTCGGGCTGGCGGATGTCATCTCCCACCATTCCGGGGCCGTGGACATGCAGACGCTCTTCGTCGATGAGGGCTTTGGCTCCCTGGACACCGAGACCCTGGAACAGGTCATGGAGGCGCTGGAGTCACTGCGGTCCGGCGGACGCGTCATCGGGGTGGTCTCCCACGTCAGCGAGATGAAACAGCGCATCACCAACCGGTTGACCGTTACCAAGGCCAGGCAGGGATCCACCATCAGCACCAATGCGGAGCGGAGCTTGCTCACATTGAGCTAGACACCGGGGAAACTGCCACGTATCTTGAAAAGAGCGCCCAATGGCGTGTTTGGGTTTTCTGTGCGTTGAGGGGCGAGGGACAACGCACGCTTTAGTTATTGGAGAAAAGTTGACCCAAAAGTCTTTGTCCCAGGCCTCGGCCGCGGACAATTCGAGTTCTTCTGGATACTCTTCTTTGGTCCCGCTCGTGGGACGCAGCTACCTACCGTTGGCGTTCTTTGCACGCCTTCCGTTGGCCATGCTGACCATCGGGTCGATGACCCTGTTCACCGCGACCACCGGCTCCTATGCCCTGGGTGGGCTTTCGGCCGCCATGGTGGGGCTCGGCTCCGCCGTGGGCGGGCCAACGATCGGCTACGTGGCCGACCGGATTGGGCAGCGCAAGGTGCTGCTGACCGCGGCCCTGCTGCACACCCTGATGTTGGCGGTTCTGACCTGGTACGGCAGCCGCGGTGACGCCGTCACGGTGGGATTGCTGGTGGCCGTTAGCCTGCTGACCGGGGCGACCGGCCCCCAAGTGGGTCCCATGTCCCGTGTCCGCTGGATCTCCATGACCCGGGCGCGCGGACTGCGGCCCAAGGTGCTCGGCGCGGCGCTGGGTCTTGAATCAATGCTTGACGAACTGGGCTTCGTGCTGGGGCCGGTGGCCGTGGGCTTCCTGGCCTCGGCGCTGAACCCGGCGTTGCCGCTGATCATTGCCGCGGTGCTCACCATTGTCCTGGTCCCGATCTTTGGCCTGCATTCCACCGAACGTTCGGTGATTCCCAGCCCGAAGGATTCGCGGCACGCCAAGGCCACCAAGGTTCAGGTTGCCGCCATCAGCGCCATGGTGCTGGGCATGATCGGCCTGGGCACCGTGTTCGGTTCCTCCGCCGCTGGCACCCTGGCCTTTGCCGGTGCCATGGGTGACTCCAACCGCGGCGGCATGCTCTACGGTGCCGTGGGCCTGTCCAGTGCCATCGCCGCCATCTCCGTGGCCATGTGGCCCGCCGCGTTCCGGCATACCTCCCGCTGGATCGCCTCCGCCTCCTTCCTGGCGTTGACCAGCCTGCTGCTGCAGCTGCCCCAGTCCACCGGATTCATGCTCGCCATGCTGTTCCTGGTCGGCTTCGGCGTGGGACCGATCATCGTGGTGGTGATGACCCTGGGCGGCGAGGTGGCACCGGCCGGACGTCTGTCCACGGTGATGACCATGCTCTCGGCCGGAATTGTCGTTGGAACCGCCATCGGCAACGGTCTGGCCGGCCTGCTAGCCGAATCCATGGGTTACTCCGGGGCCTTCTGGGTGTGCACTGGTGCCGCCGTTGTGATCGCCCTGGCCGCCATGTTCATGAAGATGCTGGTGGCCCGCTCCGAACAGCTGGCCAACGTTCGCTAGCATCTTTACCTTTTGAAGGAAAGAATAACCGCACAGGACTCAATTTGTTCTGGGCGGTTATTCTTCTGTTCGAGCCTTACAATGTGATGGTTTCCCAGCCCAACCGAACGCCCGAACAGGACTATGCCCTCGACCGAGAATCGGCGAATCCACCAAGACGCACAGAACGTGCTCTCTCTCGCTCAATAGTCTGGCCGCTTCTTACGAAGTGAGCTCTAATGGTTCTTCTTTACGTTGTTTTCTTCCGAGATACCAAGCGATAATGTCCATCGCGCGAAGTGGAGTGATAGGAACCTCTGGGAGGGCCAATGCAGCTATTTCCTCCCAGAAGTGTTCTTGGGATCGAAAGTCCGCTTGAAAAGCTGGCAACCACACCCGCGCAAACTCGCGGTGGGTTCGTTGGCGGTCCGGTGGAATCGGGCGCGTACCAGGTACGCTATAGCAACGTCGCACGTTTTCATCGAACAAGGGAATCAACGCCGGCCGCTTCCGATGCAGTACCTTCATAAGTTTCGTTTTGCCGACGTTGGGCGTTGGACCATGATTGTCCAAGATTCCGAACAAATCAGCTATAGCTTCCAATGTTGCTTCATTTGCGTCCCGAAAACTCCCTCGGAGAAGCGGATTGGAGAGGCCTTCGTTGATAGGTCCTTGTAATCTCTTTAACGTGTAATAGCTTCTGATCGGTTGCTGGCCGGCGTTTAGCAGGCATATAGCGAGGAAGTCCGCGTCCTCAACAATCTCTGAGGCGGCAGCGCCGCCGTAAGAGTCATACGCGGGATACGCCCATTCCTCGTTGCCACTCAAATAGTCAGTAGCAAATTTTTTCAGCGTTGCCGCGGAAGCTTGCACTCCGCCGACTCGAATTTGTTCGCTCATGTATGACATCCAATCCGTTGGGCTTAGTTGATCGCCACGCCGAACAGCAGGCCGATGATGTAGGTGGCGGCCATGGTGGCGCTGCCCATCACGACGTTGCGCAGGATGGCCCGCAAGCGCGGGGCGCCACCCAAGGCGGCGCTGATCCAGCCGGTCAGCAGCAGACCGATCACTACGGCCACCGCAGCGACGATGATCCGCGCCGATTCCGGCGGCAGCAGGATCATGATCAGTGGAATCAGGGAACCGATGGTGAAGGCGATAAAGGAGGAGAACGCGGCAGCCCAGGGGCTGGTGTACTCCTCAGGATCAATGCCCAATTCCACCTCGGCATGGGCGGCGAGCGCGTCATGGGCGGTCAGCTCCGCTGCCACCTGATGCGCCAGCTTCGGACTCAGGCCCCGGGCCTCGTACATTCCGGCCAGTTCCTGAAGTTCTTCCTCCGGCATCTCGGCCAGCTCACGCTTCTCCTTGGCAATCAGCGCCTGCTCAGTGTCGCGCTGGGTGCTGACCGAGACATACTCGCCGCCGGCCATGGAGAACGCGCCGGCGACCAGGGCCGCGATGCCTGCCGTGGCAATCGCTCCCAGATTTCCCGGGGTGGCGGCTGCGACGCCGACGACCACGCCGGCGGTCGAAACGATCCCGTCATTGGCTCCAAGAACCCCGGCCCGCAGCCAGTTCAGCTTCTGGCCGATGCGGTTGTCGTGTGGTTCATTGGGGTGGGTGTGCGGCATTGACCATCCGGGGTGTGGCTCTCGGACGTGGACACGATGACCTCCAGATTCTGGTCCGGCCGCGCGGTGCAGCCAGTACCGTGACTCAACCGGCCGCCATCCGGCGGCCAGCCGATGCTCCTTGTTGTCACTCACCGATAATGCCTGAAGACCTCATTGTCCGTTGATGAGTGGATCTTGTGGGTGGATCTGCTTTCGGTGTTCCAGTCTTCCTAGGAAAGATCCTCGCTGATGACCAGCGCTGATTCCTTTAACGCCCGAACGATCTTCTCGTGTTCCTGCACGGTGCTGGTTGCGAAAACGACGGCCAGCGCGGCTGGCAGCGTATTGGAGGTGTGCAGGGGCACGGCCAGGGACGTCACGCCGCGGATGACCTCATCCACGCTGCTGGCATACCCATTGATCTTCGCGTCACGCACCTGCTCGCGGTAGTCCACCCGGTGTTCATGGCATCCCATTGGTTGCGGGTGTAGTTGGATTGAATCGCGATGGGCGGGGCGCCCACGTCCATGCCGTGCCGGGTTCCGGGGCGGTGCACAATGGCACGATGGGAGTGGGCCGGCTCCACCGACACCAAGGTGGTGCACAAGTCATGCTCCCACACCGCAACGAACGCGGTCATCGACAGGGTGTTGGCCAGTTTTGTCAGTTCCGGCAGTGCCGTGTTCTGCAGATCCCGCTGCACCGAGCGGGCCAGGGTGGCCAGGCCCGAGGCGGGTCGGATCCGCCCGGCCTCGTCGCGGGCCAGCAGGCGGTGATCCTCCAGGGTGCGCAGAATCCGGTAGGCGATGGAGCGGTGGACTTCCATCTTCTCGGCGATCTCGGCGATGCTCAGGTTCGTGGGGGAGTCCGCCACGATTTCGAGCATCCGTACACCGCGGGAGAGAGTCTGGGAAGCTGACATGATCCTTGTCCTGCCGAGGGGCGGTGGCCCGCCCAAAAGAATGGGTGCAGGGTCTGGCGTCCAACGGCGTGACCCTACCTGCATCCTAGTCATTCTGTAATCGAACAGCCAGTTCGATTTTTGAACTGTTGATTGCTTTCGTTCACATATTTTCAGTCGGGTTCACGTTCCCGCGCCAGTCGCCGGGAATGGCAATAGAGGTCTCTGCTCGCCCCTATGGAAACGAACGGTGTTTTGCTAGCCTACAAGCCACGATCGCGGGCATCACCACCGGCGGGTCGACATCGACCGGTCAGGAAGAACAGGGGAGTGGGATCATGACGGCGACGCCGACTGGAAGCAAGACCGAGGATGGGGCACTGCGCCTGCTGCGGGTCTTCCCCATCGACCAACAGGAGCTCTGGAAATTACTGACCGAACCAGCCCAAACCGACCGGTGGATCGGACCGTGGTCCGGGGATCCGGCCAGCGGGAGCGTAGAGCTGACGCTGAATGCCGAAGAGGGGAGGCCGGCGATGGAAATGCGCATCATTGACTGTGATGCCTCCTCCTATCGTCTCCTGGTTGAATCCTCCCCGCAGGACGGGGAGGTTTGGAGGCTGCAGCTGCAGGTGCTCAGCGACCCGGAGGGAAGCCTGCTGGAATTCGTGATGCCGAACCTCGAGCCCACCCAGGCCGGCTCCATTGGCCCAGGATGGGAGTTCTATCTGGACCGCCTGTTGGCCGCGGCCGCGGGCCAGGATCCAGAGGCGATTCGCTTTGATCCCGATTACTACCCGGCGCTCCGCGATTATTACGAACTGCTGTTCAAGCCCTGATCCGTGCGGCAAAACCACTCGTCAAGAGTCCGTTCTCGGAGTGTAGAAAAATCTTGTTGTGAGCAGCCTCACCCGTGGCCTATGATTGTGATCTGAGTTACCGTCTGAACGGTCGGTAATCAGATTTTCGGAATCTCGCAAACTCAAGGGCACTCATGACTACCTCGCTTGTTACCCGCAGACAGGAAGAACGGCGCGTTCTGGCCGGCACCCTGGTGGGCACCACCATCGAGTGGTACGACTTCTTCATCTTCGCGCAGCTGACCGCGACCCTGCTCACCCCGCTGTTCCTCGCCCCGCTGGGTGAGTCAAACCCGGGCATTGCACAGATCCTCTCCTTCGCGATGATCGGCATTTCCTTCTTCTTCCGTCCGCTGGGCGCCGTGATCGCCGGACACCTCGGTGACCGGTTCGGACGCAAGCGGATCCTGGTGATGACCCTGATCCTGATGGGCATCGCCACCTCCCTGATCGGCCTGCTGCCACCTACGCGCAGATCGGTGTTGCCGCACCGATCCTGCTGGTGCTGCTGCGCGTGCTGCAGGGCTTCTCCGCCGGCGGCGAATGGGGCGGCGCGGCGTTGATGAGTGTGGAGCACGCACCGAAGGGCCGCCGCGGCTACTTCGGCGCTTCCCGCAGATCGGTGTTCCGATCGGCATGATCCTGGCCACCGGCATCCTGTACCTGCTGCGCGTGTCGATGACTCCCGAACAGTTCATGGCCTGGGGCTGGCGTATTCCGTTCCTGCTCTCGGTGGTGCTGATCCTGGTCGGTCACCTGATCCGCCGCGCACTGGAGGAATCCCCGGTCTTCAAGGAGATGGCCGAGCGCAAGAGCGAGGAGCACACCCCGCTGAAGGACTTGATGAAGACCAACTCCAAGCAGGTCATCCAGCCGCGTTGATCTTCATCTCGAACAACGCCGCCGGCTACCTGGTCATCGCGTTCTTCATCGCCTACACCACCAAGGTGCTGGGCCTGGAGATGGCCCCGGTGTTGCTGGCCACCACCATCGGCTCCTTCGGCTGGTTGATCTTCACCCTGGTCGGCGGCTGGCTCTCGGATAAGATCGGGCGCCGCAACACCTTCGTCATCGGCTACGGCATCGTCTTCGTGTGGATGATCCCGATGTTCATGCTGGTCGACACCGGCTCGATCGTGCTGTACACCGTGGCGATCTTCGTGCTGACCATCGGCCTGGGCCTGTCCTACGGACCGCAGTCGGCCATGTACGCCGAAATGTTCCCGGCGCACATCCGCTACTCGGGCATCTCGATCGGCTACGCCATCGGCGCGATCCTCGGCGGCGCCTTCGCCGCCACCGTGGCCCAGGTGCTGCTGGAGACCACCGGCTGGTCCGGCTCGATCGCCATCTACATCATGGTGCTGACCGTCATCTCCACCGCGGCAGTGCTGTGGGTGGGTGAGACCCGCCACCGCTCGCTGGGTGTGGAGGCTTCCACGCGGACGGCACCGCCAAGATCCGAGCGTGCACTAGGCAAGGACAACCGGCGGCGCGCTGGCGCCGCCACCGGCACCGGGCCGTGGGACGGGGAGCAGATCCCCGAACCCACCCGGCCCGGTGCCTTTGTGTTCGGGAACCCAGACGGCAAACCGCTGGATTGCGCCGGCGATATGACACGATAAGAAAAACCCGCCTTCCACCACCGCAGGAGCATTGATGGTCGCCCGCTTGCCCAAAGCCGCCCGGCAGTACCTCGACGAATTGCGACAGGCCCTTTCCGGACTAAGCGCCGCCGAACGCGAGGACGTGCTGGCCCACACACGGGCCCAGCTGGTCAGGCTGCCGCGCCGAGGACGGCACAAGCAGGACATCCTGGACAGCCTCGGCCCGGTGCAGCGGATCGCCGCGGGCTTCGAGCGGGTCGAACCGCAGGAGCTGAAGGTCTCCAGCGGGTTTGAGTTCCTCACCCGGATCCTGGCCTGGCCCACGTTCGCGTTCTCGCTTCTGACCGCCGCGGTGCTGCTCTTCGCCCCGCAGGCGCCGATGAGCGTGGACGTGGCCGGCGCCCTCGGCCTGGGCTTCGAGGGGGAAGTCAGCTTTGGGTACATTGAGGCACGGCAGGCCGGAACCTGGTTCAACGCCGAACTGTTGCCAGCCGCGCTCGTTGCCCTGGTCCCCGCCTTGTTCAGCCTTACCCCGCTGATCCTGCGTGACAAGGCTGCGATCTGGCTGCAGCTGCTCGGGGCCGTGGTGATGAGCGTGGTCTCCATCCTGGCCGGGCTGGGTATTGGCATGTTCTATTGGCCGGTGACGGTCCTGCTCTACTCCCAGGCGATTGTCCCGTGGGTGCTGCTGCGCTCGGCGATGGGCCGGGCGGGGTGGATCTGGCGAACCATTGGCGCGGTGCTGCTCTTGGCGACCCTGCTGCTGCATGGCCAGGCGGTCTTCACGCTGTATCACCAGCTGTGGCTGCTGGTGTTCCCGGCGATCCTGCTCCTGCCGGTCTTCGGTCATTTCCTGCGCTGGTGGTGGGCCGATATCGCGCTGATCGCCGTGGGGCTCGGGGTGATTATCTACGCCTCGCTGGCCTGGCCGGTCATGATTTACGGCTTCATCGCCGGCGGCCTGTTCTTCATCGTGGGGCACCTGGGCCTGGCGGGGAACATGTGGCATCGCCGTTCAAGGGATCTGCTGGCTCTGCTCTAGGGCCATCATTGGCCCCAGGCAACGGTGAGGGTACGGGCCAACCTGCTTCGAGTCGGCGGCCTGGTGATGTTTTTCGTTTCCCGGATTTGCGCTTCCGTTCCTTCTCGCCAAGAATATAGCTAGCTAAGCTAGTGAATATCGAGGTTCTCCTTCGCCAGACCCTTTGGCAGGGGAACCTCAACTTTCTGGTCTATCGCGCACCCGAAGAGTGGACTGTCGGCGACACCCGATGGTCGTTATCGCTTTCCATATCTGAAGAAAGGACTGGCCGACTGCCCGCCGTGCACGGGCCAGGCCAACAAACCAACATGAGCAATGCCAGCCTTGAACCCTTTGATGCATTGATTCTGGTGTCCTTCGGCGGGCCGGAAAAGCCGGAGGATGTTTTGCCCTTCCTGCAAAATGTCACCCGGGGCCGCGGCATCCCCGATGAGCGGCTCGTGGAAGTGGGCGAGCACTACTACAACTTCGGCGGCCGCTCACCCATCAATGAGCAAAACCGGAATTTGCTCGATGCCCTCATCCAGGAGCTGCAGCGGCGCGATATTCGGATCCCTCTGCTGTGGGGGAACCGGAACTGGGATCCCTACCTCACCGATGAAGTGCGAAAGCACGCCCAGCAAACCGGGGCCACCCGATTCCTGGCCATCACCACTTCTGCCTATTCAAGCTACTCCTCCTGCCGTCAGTACCGTGAAGACTTCGGCGGGACGGTTCAGGCATTGGCCGAGGATGGCATTGAGGTGTCCTTCGACAAGGTCCGCCAGTACTACAACCACCCCGGTTTCGCTGAGGCAGAACTGCAGTGCGTCCGCCGTGCCTTGAGCGAATTCCAACAGAACGTGGGGGATCTGGACCCCGGCACGCACCGCGTCCTGTATGTCACCCACTCCATTCCCGCGACCATGCAAGACGCCTCGCAGCGGTACACCGCCGGCTACCAGGCCGAGCACGAACAGCTCATCCAGTGGATTGAGGGCCAGCTGCCCGAAGATCAGAGGCTGCCTTCGGAATTGGTTTACTGCTCACGCTCGGGATCCCCGCATACCCCGTGGCTCGAACCGGACGTCAATGACCGCATGCGCGAATTGGCTGTGGAGGGCATCGATGGCGTCGTCGTGGTTCCGCTGGGATTCGTCTCGGATCACATGGAAGTTAAATACGATTTGGATACGGAAGCCGCCGCCACGGCCGAGGAACTGCAGCTGCAGTTCGTGCGGGCGGACACCGTGGGTACTTCCGCATCCTTCGTGAGCGGGCTGGTGGACCTCGCCCTGGAGCGGGCGGCGCAGGTTCGCGGGGAATCG
>NZ_BAXF01000028.1:0-13702 GCF_001310435.1 Arthrobacter sp. JCM 19049
CTGCTGGCCGGGTTGTGGCTGCAGCTGTGATGCGCGGCAGCTCGGCGGCGGCGCTGGCGATCGGGCTGCTGCTGCTGGCCGATCTGTTCCTGATCTTGCGCCGGATCAGCCGCAAGGTGCTCTACACCTCGGCGGATCGGTGGATTACCCGGGCCACGATGGGACTGTTCTTCGGCACGACGCTGGTGATGGTCCTGACGAATTTCACCGCCTGGGTTCCCACGCTCGGTGTCGAGGCCCTGGCCCGGCCAGTGCATGCGGCCACCGCGCTGCTGGTACTGCTCACCTGCCTGGCGGTCAGCGCGATGACGTTCTTTAATCCCATGGGGATCTATGTGAACCTCGGCGCCGCCTGGATGGCCCTGTGGATTGCCGTGGCCGCCTATGACGGTCCGCGGACTTCCGCCCCGGTCGCGATCTGCGCCACCATCGGCACCGCGCTGCTGCTGATTTGCCTGCTCAGCAGCGTGCGCATCCGGGTTCGTCAACTCACCGGCGACTGAGCTTTCGCGCCTGCCGATTTGGCCCATGGCACACGGGCCTTGGTCTCCCCCGGTGTTCGCCCACAGCGGGATTACTGGGAGTTTTCCATAATGAGCTGGTGTTGCTTGAGTCGGAACAACGCGCTGGCTAGGGTGTAATCAGTAGCTTTCGTGGTGTCCCCATCATGGAAGCGCTGGGGAATCCAAAGGAAAGAGGGAACGTATGTCCAAGACCAAGAAGAGCTTCAAAGAAGTCGAGAAGTCGCTGAAGAAGCTCGCCAAGAACGCGAAGACTGAAATCCCCCAGGAACTGAAGGAAAGCTGGAGCAAGGCCATTGCCGGTGTTGATGCTGGGGCCATCAGCGACGCAGGCGCCAATCTGGTCAGCAACGTGACCGGGAACTCCAAGGCTGCCAAGCGCACCCGCAGCTCCGTCGAGGATGCCGTGAACCGCGCGCAGAAGGCCTTGAACACCCAGAAGAAGGGCTCCAAGGGACGCAAGTTCCTGATGTTCCTTGTTGTGGCCGGTGTAGCCGTCGCCGCCGCCGTGGCCGCCAACAAGAAGACCGCCACGAGCTAATTCCCACACCCAGTTTTGGCTCACGCCCCGGAACGCTCGTCGTTCCGGGCGTTCGCGTCTACCCGCCGGGCCGGCGACGCAAAGCGTCCCGGGCCCCTATTTCTTTCCGTACTTCCGGTGTGCCGCCTGTCGGCTGATGCCCAAAACCGTCGCGATCCCCGACCAGCTCATCCCCGCGGTGCGGGCGCTGCGAACCGCGGCGGCCTCACGACGGGCCAGCTCCTTTTTCTGGGCCACGATGTCACCCAGCTCCCGGATGGGGTCCCGTCCGTCATCCTGGCGCAGATCCGTTTTCATTTCCCTGTACCCTTCTGCCAAGTTGTCAATTAAAGGTGACACGGCTTGCCACGGCCGTCAATGGATGTTGACAACCATGCCCGATGGCTCCGAAACGCCGACGATCAACCGGCGATGGCACCGCAGGCAATGGCCGCATGAACGAAGGACGCCGACGCGTCGATAGGATGGAGCGGTGGCACACATCGACGTATCCGACATCCAGTACTTCCTTTCCGACGGCACACAACTCCTTGGCGGGGTCAGCTTCAAGGTCACCGAAGGTTCCAAAACGGCCCTGATCGGCCCCAACGGCACCGGCAAGACGACGCTGTTCAAGATCATCGCCGGAGACCTCAAAGCCGATGACGGCGCGGTCAGCCGTTCCGGAAGCCTCGGTATCATGCGTCAGTTCATCGGCCAAGTCCGCGACGAAAGCACCGTGCGGGATCTGCTGCTTTCCACCGCCACACCGCAGCTGTCGGCCATTGCCGAGCGGTGGCCACCCTGGAAGCCAAAATGCTGGAGTCGGAAGACGAAAAAGTCCACATGAAGTACGCCGAGGCGATCATCGAATGGGGTGACGCCGGCGGATATGAGCTGGAAACCGCCTGGGACAAGGTCTGCATGGCCGCTCTGGGGGTGGAATTCGAGGCGGCGGCAGGACGCCTGGCCTCCACGCTCTCCGGCGGTGAGCAAAAGCGTCTGGTTCTGGAGGCGTTGTTTGCCGGACCCGATGACCTGTTGCTGCTTGATGAACCGGATAACTATCTGGATGTCCCGGGAAAACAGTGGTTGGAGCAGCGGCTGAACGAATCGGCGAAGACGGTGCTGTTCATCAGCCACGACCGGGAGCTGCTGGATAACGCCGCCACTCGGATTGCCACCCTTGAACCCGGGCACAGCGGCGCCACGGCGTGGGTGCACGGCGGCTCCTTCGGCAGTTATGTCGAGGCCCGCCGCGAACGCAACGAACGCTTCGAAGAGCTGCGCAAGCGCTGGGACGAGGAGCATGCCAAGCTCAAGGAGCTGGTGAACATGTACAAGACGAAGGCCGCGTTCCGTTCGGACATGGCCAACCGCTATCACGCGGCACAAACCCGGCTGGAAAAGTTCCTGCAGGACGGTCCCCCGCAGGCAATTCCGCTGGAACAAAACGTGCAGATGCGCCTCAAGGGCGGGCGGACCGCCAAGCGTGCCGTGGTGGCCGAGCGGCTGGAACTCACGGGCCTGATGAAACCCTTCAGCAACGAGATCTGGTTTGGCGACCGGGTGGCCGTTCTGGGATCCAATGGGTCGGGCAAATCCCACTTCCTGCGGTTGCTCGCCTCCGGTGGCACTGATCCAGAACGCGAACACCTCCCGGTCTCGGACGTCGAGATCGCTCCGGTCAACCATGCGGGCACGGTGAAACTTGGGGCACGAATCCGCCCTGGCTACTTCGCCCAGACGCACACGCGCCCGGATCTGTTCGGCCGCACGCTGCTGGAGATCCTGCATCGCGGCGACGAGCACCGCAGCGGGCTGCCCCGCGAAGTCGCAGCCGCCGCCCTTGACGGCTACGGCCTGGCCGGACAGTCGGAGCAAAAGTTCGAATCCCTCTCCGGTGGGCAGCAGGCACGCTTCCAGATTCTGCTGCTGCAGTTATCCGGTGCCACCCTGTTGCTGCTCGATGAGCCCACCGACAACCTGGACCTGCATTCCGGGGAAGCACTGGAACGCGCCATCAACGCCTTCGAGGGCACGGTGGTGGCCGTAACCCACGACCGCTGGTTTGCCAGGTCCTTCGATCGGTTCTGGGTGTTTGGGGCCGACGGACGGATCTACGAGTCCGACACCCCGGTATGGGATGAGCAGCGAGTGCAACGCCAACGCTGAGTCGGCGCTTTCTGTCACATTGAGGGTGACAGGGGTGATTTGTGGGGTGAATATTCCGCTGACCACGGTTTTCTCCACAATTTGAGGAACACTTAGAAGTGAGTGGTACACATGGGGGAGCCATTTGTTCGCAAATGACTCAAGTACCGGACGTCAGCCACAACTCGCTCAGGTCGGCGTCATGCTGGGTCCAGCCGCACCGTGCGTGCTGGACCCTAGCCATTCTGCCCGCCTGCCGGAACCGGGAAGTCTCCCTTTCTTCACAGATCGGTCAAGAACGGCATCTAGAATTCGTCGATCACAATCTTCTTCATCCCCATGAGTTTTTCGAACGCACCGGGCCGCTGCATCAGCTCCCCCATGTTCTGGGGGACAATCTGCCAGCTGACACCGAACCTGTCGGTCAACCAGCCGCATTGCTCAGCCTTAGGGACGGCCGAGAGCGCCTCCCAGAGCGCGTCGATTTCAAACTGGTCACGGCAGGCAACTTCCAGGGAAACTCCGGGCGTGAAGGTAAAAGCCATCTCCACTCCGGAATCCATGGCCGAGAACGTCTGACCCTTGAGAGTGAAGTCGCTGTACATCACCGACTCCGTGGTGACCGGCGGATTGGCCTCGGATAGTGGAAGCGTTGCCCCGGCTTGCTGTCGCTGAAAGTGGCCACGTAGAAGTCCGCGGCTTCGGCGGCCTGGTTCTGGGCCGGTCCGCAGAACATGAGGCACGGAGTCAAGAACTGGGGCACCGTCTCCCCCTGTACCGCCAGGGTCAACTGCCAGCTCACCCCGTAGCGTCCTCCACCCACCCGTACCGGGACTGAACTCATACTCGTCCAGCTCCATCATGACCTGTCCGCCCTCGCTCAGCCGCTGCCATGCCTGGTCCAGCGCGGTCTGGGTTTGTCCCCGATCTCCCCCGAAGAACGCCGGGTGGAAATTGGCGGTGAAGGAAATGGCGGGATTGGGCCGAAAATTGTCATCGGCGTTCACCAGGGTAATCCTTGTGCCGTTGACATCAACGGCGACCGTCAGCGGTTCCCCTGCCAACGGTTGCTGGAAGTCCAGCAGGCCCTGGTTCGGGTACCGCGACTCAACCTCACTGGTGGTGCGCGGAAAAATCCCTGCGTAGAAATCCCCGACTTCCTGCGCATTGCCGTTGCACCAAATATTTGGAACGATATGGGCCATTGCTGCCTCCCGGCTTTCCCGACCACAGGCCTGTTGAACAAACGCCAGCCCTCCTGACGCCATCGGGCCGCGGGCTGCAAGGCCCGGACCTGCGCAGTCCTTAGCCTACCGAGAACGCCGAAAGGCCGGTACCCTCTGAGGGAAAATCGCTGCCCACCGAGCCGGGACAGCAAGGATCAGCCTCTGCCGTCCGGTCGGGCTTTGCTCTGAGCGGCGGTGCGGCCGGTAAAGCCATCCATGGACCGGTAGATTCCCAGCGGCCCTCCGGCCAGCCGGTCCCACAGCGAAGTGGGCAGCAGCCCACGCAGCACTTGGCCCAGCTTGCTTGTCCACGGCATTAACACAATCGGGGTGCCACGCAGCATCGCTTCCCACGCCTTCCTCGCAACCTGTTCTGGGGACAAAATCGGCGTGAACAGCATCTTGTTGACCCCGGCGAACATCCCCGTGGAGACATAAGTGGGGCAGAATGAAGTGATCTTCACCTGGTGTGCCCGGGCCCGCTCCAACTCCAAACGAACCGAATCGCTCCAGGTCAACACAGCCGCCTTGGAGGCCGCGTAAACGCTCATGTTCGGGTTGGAGACCAGGGCCGCCGCCGAGGCGATCGTCAGGATCCGCCCCGGGCCGCGGCTGGCCAGCATCCCGGGAAGGAAGTGGGAGGCCAGGTACATCGGAGCTAGGGTGTTCACCGCAAGGGTGGCCTCAATGTGGTCGGGCTCCTGGTCCGTGAAGGCTCCGCCGGTCACGACCCCGGCATTGTTGATGAGCACTTGCACCCCACCATGGTGGCGTACCTTCTCGGCGGCGCGCTCGATCGATGCGCGACTGCTCAAGTCGACCACTTGAGCATGGATTGCCACCTGCGGGTGCTGCTGGCGCAACTCATCGGCGGTGCACTGCAGCAATTCTTCCTTGATGTCCCAGAGGAACAGTGACTGAGCCCCCTCCGCCGCGGCCGTCCGGGCAAAGATGGCGCCCATGCCTTGGGCGGCACCGGTGATCAGCACCGTCATCCCCCGCACCGATTCCAAGGAGTCTTGGTGATTCATCCTCAGTCCTTCCCCCGCTTTCGATCAGCGGATCTTGTCGCAGGCGTCTACGCCTGGCGGAGCCGGCCATCACCTTATATGTAGATTACGTCACAGTAACCCATGGATGACACTGAGATATGGCCGGGGCGGCCCTTCACCCCTGAACCAGGGCCAGAGACCCCACCGAGCGGTGCAGAGAATGCAGCCCACGCGCTATTCGGGAGAGGACTTTCCCACCGGAACGGTAATCTGGGGTGAGACCCAAGCCACCAACTGCGAGGACCGACCCGTGCGACTTGATCGATTGGATGCCCAGCTGATCCAATTACTCACCGACTCCCCCATGCTGCCAGCCATGGAGTGCGCTCGTCGGCTGGGGGTCGCCCGCGGAACCGTGACCAGCCGCCTGTCCCGACTCCAGGACAACGGGGTCATCGAGGCGATCGTTCCACGGATCCAGCCGGCCGGTTTCGAATACCAGCTGGTGGCATTCTGCTCCGTGGAGATCAACCAGAAGTTCGGACACGAGCGGGTCACCGGTGCCTGGCGCGCAGCATCCCGGAAATTATGGACATGTACACGGTCACCGGCGACTTTGACCTGCAGCTGCGGGTCGTGGCGCGCAACGCCTCGGAACTTCAGGATTCTTCGACCGCATTGCGCAGGTGCCGGGGGTCGCCCGAACCTCCTCCGCGCTGGCCCTGCGCGAGCATTTTCAGGGCCGCACCCTCCCGCTCGTCCAGGCTCAGGCAGACCGGGAAGATTAACAGGTTCTAGCTATACAGTCTGTATAGTGAAATACCTCCGCCGTAGCCAGAAGTTGGTCAATTCGCACAGTGTGGTGCGCACCACTTGCAGTGGGCGCAATGAGACTTCTACCATCACAGTTCGTGATCCTGTTCACCGAACAGGGCTTTAATTACGGCCAAGCACGAGGATCAGAATCCGGGGAATGAGCACGCAATTCCAGCTGTCGACCACATTTGGTGTCCGCGTTGGCGCGCGGCACCGATACGGCAGTCATCCCCCGGCCCGGCACTGGTTGATGTCCTAGTCTCGCGGCCGCGTCCAAACGCTTCCCACCTGCCACTGCCCGTACCGCCGCCACCGCGGCCACCGGGAGGGCGCATGTTCCATTCAGAGAGGAATGTCATGACCATCCACCACCGCCCAGGCCTGGAGCTGGTACCTGCCTACCGTCAGGGAAAGGCTGCCGCCCCGGGAGCCTCCAAGCTTTCCTCGAATGAATCTCCGCACCCTCCGCTGCCCTCGGTCGTCAAGGCGGTGGGCCACGAGCTGGAAATGATTCACCGCTACCCGAACATGGGGGCGAGAGACGTCATTGCCGCGCTGGCGCAAAAGAACGGCGTCCAGCCGCAGAACATCACCCTGGGCTCCGGTTCGGTGGAGGTGGCAGCCCAGCTGATCCACGCAGTCGCCGGTCCCGGCGACGAAGTGATGTTCGCCTGGCGCTCCTTTGAGGCCTACCCCTCCCTGGTCCGCGTTTCCGGCGCCGTGCCGGTGCAGGTGCCGTTGGATGAGAACTACGGCCATGACCTGCCGGCCATGCTCGATGCCATCACCGACCGCACCCGTCTGATTTTCATCTGCAACCCGAACAACCCGACCGGCACCGTTCTGGAGGCCGAGGCGCTTGAGAAGTTCGTCGCCGCCGTTCCGCGCAATGTGCTGGTGGTCATCGATGAGGCGTACGTGCATTTTGACCGTTCAGAGGTTCGCGCCGACGGGCTGGCCCTGTTCGCCAAGTACCCGCACGTGGCCGTGCTGCACACCTTCTCCAAGGCCTACGGCCTGGCGGGTCTGCGCATCGGCTACGCGATCAGCCCAGAGCCGGTGGCTGAAAACCTGCGCAAGGTCGCCGTCCCGTTCGGCGTGACCAACCTGGCCCAGGCCGCGGCGGTGGCCTCTCTGGCCGCCGAGGACGAACTGGCGCTGCGGATCAACGAGGTCGTTGAACAGCGTGAGCGGCTCTACCAGGGCTTGATCGCCGCCGGTTACCCGGCCGTGCCGTCCCAGGCGAACTTCGTGTGGGTACCGGCCGGTGAGGGCACCAGTGAGCTGGAGGCAACCCTGGACGCCGGCGGTGTGGTGGTGCGCGCCTTCCCGGGCGAGGGGCTGCGGATTTCCTCGGGGACCGCCGAGGACGTGGACCGGGTGCTGGCCGCCCTGGCTCCCAAACTGTCCGGGGTCAACGCATGAACGGGGCTGATGTGAAACACAGGACCACCACCAAGAGCACTGACTCCAATGCGCTGCATTCGGGTCTGACCCGCTCCCAGATTTCCATGATGGGCCTGGGCGGGGCCATCGGCGCGGGTCTGTTTGTCGGCTCGGGCCAGGCGATCTCCATCGCAGGGCCCGCCGTGCTGATCTCCTACCTGCTGGCCGGGACGATTGTCATTGTCATCATGGCCATGCTCGCCGAAATGGTGGCCGCCAACCCGTCCGCCGGTGCCTTCAGCACGTTCGCGCACAAGGCCCTGGGCCGCAGTGCCGGCAGCACCGTGGGCTGGCTGTACTGGATCCAGCTGGTGGTGGTGATTGCCGCCGAAGCCACCGGCGCCGCCGCGATGCTGGTGATCTGGTTCCCCGGCATCCCCCAGTGGGCGTGGGTACTAGCTTCGTGGTGCTGTTCACCGGCATCAACCTGCTGGGTGTGGGCAACTACGGCAAGTTCGAATTCTGGTTCGCGTTCATCAAGGTCGCCGCCATCCTGGCCTTCCTGGTGCTCGGTGCCCTGGTGATCGTGGGCGTGATCCCCACCAACCAGCCCATTGGCTTCGCAAACTTCACCGCCCATGGCGGGTTCGCACCGGCCGGCATGGCTGGCATCGCTGCGGCGCTGCTGATCGTGATCTTCTCCTTTGGCGGTACCGAGGTCGTTTCGATCGCGGCGGCCGAGTCCGATGACCCGGCCGGCAACATCAAGCGCACCGTCTCGCAGGTGATGCTGCGCATCCTGTTCTTCTACCTCGGTTCGATCATCGTGATCGTGGCCGTGCTGCCGTGGAACTCACCAGAGGTTGTCGAGGGCCCGTTCGCCGCCGTGCTGTCGGTGCTCCACGTGCCGGGGTCGAACTGATGATGTCGCTGCTGATCGTGGTGGCCCTGCTCTCGGCCATGAACGCGAACATCTACGGCGCCTCGCGCATGCTCTACTCGCTGGGTACCCGCAAGATGGCCCCCACCGCAGTCACCCACGTGACCGGCAAGGGTGTTCCGGCCAACGCGGTGGTCTGGTCGGTGTCCTTCTCGTTCATTGCGGTGGGCCTGAACTGGATCTGGCCCGATGCGGTCATGCCGCTGCTGCTGAACGTGGTCGGCTCAACCATCATCGTGATTTGGTCGTTCATTGCGGTGACCCAGTTCGTGCTGCGCCGCCGGGCAGATCGCGAGAACCTGCAGATGCCGCTGCGCCTGTGGGGCTTCCCGTACCTGTCGTTGGCCACCATTGCGGCGATGGCGGCCGTGGTGGGCATTGCAATGACTGACGCGACCGCGCGCACCCAGTTGCTGCTGACCCTGGGGTTGACCGGTCTGCTTTGGCTGGTCTCCAAGCTCAGCTATCGCAACCGCCAGCCACAGAACGTCGCCTAGCTGTCGATTCCCAACAGGTGAATTGCTGAAGGCTCCATCGCAAATTGCGGTGGGGCCTTTCTGCATGTGTGGGACGGGTGAGGCCGCAGATGCGGGGCGCCGGGATTATTGGGCCGCGGCTTGTTGGCGGCGCACCATTTCGTTGATCCATTCCGGGGCGAACGGTGAGGTGCAGCCCGGGGAGGTGGGGTAGTCGGCTAGGACTTGCAGCCTGTTTCCGATGGCCAGGGCCGTTCGCGGTGCTCTGGGTGGCTGATGCCGATCTGGGCCAGTGTGGTGTTCATGGACCACTGCAGACGTTCTGGCGCGGCAGCCATCTGCTCCTCGATGGTGTCCAACAAGGCTGCAAGGTCCAGCAGTTGTGGGGCCTTGATGACCTGGTGGGCCGTCAGCTCCCAGCCTGCGCTGGCAGTTACGGGATCGCGGTCCGCGATCCACAACTGCCGCAGCGGTTCGAGGAACTTGCCCTTCTTCACCACGTAGTTCAGCAACCAGTCCTGCACCTTGGGAACCCTGGCCTCGCGCAGCCAAGCATCGAGCTGCTCCTGGCTGAAGGCTTGGGGCGGCAGATGAGTAGCGCCAGCAGCCGCATGGTGCTCTCCCCGCTTTGCCAGAGCTCCTCGGCCAGCTCCTGGTTCGTTTTCAGGGTCTTCGCCATCGCCCGCAATTTGGTCAGGTTGATGCCGAAGTCATTGCCCTGCTTTTCATTGACGGCCCGCATCCGAGGATCCTCAAGACGCTGAATTTCGTCCCGAATCGCCACGATGCTGCTGCCCGGGTGAAGTTCGTCCCGTTTGGTCATGCCGTGCTCGCTCACCGTTTCTCCTCGTCGTACGTTACCCGTGGCTGCTTCACGATCCCGGTCTGGGGCCCGTCCCCCAACTTTATCGCCGCGCTCGACGGTGCTCCTAGGCGAACAAAATATCGTCCACAGTACTCAGCCAGCGACGCTGAAACACGGTTTCGACCGCGCGCGGAGAGTAGCGTTCCCTCACCCACTCGACGGCGCACCCGCAACGCATCCCGGCAAGCATGACCATGGCCGTCAGCGCCGTACCGGTACGTCCAATACCTCCGCGGCAACTAATGAGCACCCGCTCCTCGGCGCAGCGCTCGAACGCCGTTCGCAGCTCGTTGAGCGCTTGCCCGGTGTCGGTGGGGGCCCGAAAATCCGGCCATTTGATCCATCGTTGGTGCGGATCATCCTGAACCGGCCTGCGCCCAGCCAGGCGGACCAGCAGCTCAGGCGGTGGGGTCAATTGGAACGCGATTCGCCTGGGAAGCCCACGGACCGTGCTGCCGTTGGGCAGCACCAGTACGCCTTCGATTGATTCGTCCCAGGCCACCATGCAGCAGAGCTTAGCAAGAGATGGCGCACGGGCGACATGGGCCAGGATGCCCACAGGGCAAGACCTGCCCCGGATGCCGGGAGCATGACGCTATTCGTGATAAATCAGGTCACCAATTTGACAGCGTGCCATCTGAGAATCGGGTACGGAATATTGCCTAAACCTCTCCGGCATTCGTTAGCTGCATTGCGCTCCCGCACGTTCTGGATTTCAATCGTATTCTGTAATCTGATTCCACACATTTGCGCCAAAACATTATCCGAATATTCGTCCATATACCATGGATCGCCTATCAAATGCAGGGTGTTAATTTCCTACTCAGCACGGAATTTCTACGTCGATCAGCGCGTCGCCCGCTTGGATCACGCGCATATTTCCGCAGGTGCGGAGCCGAGTTCTGCTAGACTGAAAGACATTGGCTCCCAGAATTGGTGAGATTTTTCCTCGGCAAGTGACCACTTTTTGTTGCGTTTAGCCGAGATGGCGGCTGGTGCCTGTTCTTCCGCGCGGCGAACATCAGTCGAATTTTTTTGTTTGGTTTGCCGCGCGACGAATGAGATCAGGCTCTAAGCCGGAGAGGTACTATTGGCACAACGCGTCGCAATTATCGGTGCAGGACCCAGCGGAATGGCGCAACTTCGAGCGTTCGAATCCGCGAAGAAAAAGGGATCAGAAATCCCGGAAATCGTCTGCTTCGAGAAGCAGGATGACTGGGGTGGGCAGTGGAACTTCACCTGGCGAACCGGGCTGGACCGCCACGGTGAGCGGTGCACTCAAGCATGTACCGGCATCTGTGGTCCAACGGGCCGAAGGAAGCACTGGAGTTCGCGGAATACACCTTTGATGAACACTTCGGTCGACCGATTTCCTCCTACCCGCCTCGCGCTGTGCTGTGGGACTACATCAACGGCCGCGCCGAAAAGTCGGGGGTGAAGCAGTTTGTCCGCTTCAGCACGATCGTACGGTGGGTCGACTTCGATGAAAGCAGTCAGAAGTTCACCCTGACCGTTGAGGACCTGAAATCGGGTACGACCGAGACCAGTGAATTCGATCAGGTGATTGTCGGTTCCGGACACTTCAGTTTCCCCAATGTCCCCGACTTTGAGGGGATTGAGACTTTCCCGGGTCAGCTGCTGCACGCCCACGACTTCCGCGGCGCGGAGGGCTTGGCCGACAAGGATGTCCTGCTGATCGGTGCGAGCTACTCTGCCGAAGACATCGGGGTGCAAACCTTTAAGATGGGTGCCCGCTCGGTCACCATGAGCTACCGCAGTGCCCCCATGGGCTTTGACTGGCCAGAAGGCATGGAGGAACTGCCGCTGGTGGAGCGGTTCGAAGGATCCACCGCCCACTTCAGCAACGGCGAATCACGGCGCTTCGATGCCGTGGTGCTGTGTACCGGCTACCTGCACCACTATCCGTTCCTTCCTTCCCACCTGGCGCTGTCCTCCCCCAACAACCTCTACCCGGATACGCTGTACCGCGGGGTGGTCAGCGAAGCGAACAACAAGTTGTTCTACCTCGGCTCGCAGGATCAGTGGTTCACGTTCAACATGTTTGACGCCCAGGCGTGGTAAGTGCGCGATGTGATCCTGGGGCGTGCGCAGCTGCCGGGGAAGGCCGAGCAGCGCCGCAGCATCGAGACCTGGCTCGATCGGCTTCACAGCCTGGAATCGGCCGCCGATGAGGTTCATTTCCAGGCCGACTACATCCGGGATCTGATCGAGCAAACCGATTACCCGATGTTCGATCTGGATGAGGTTTCACGCATCTTCCTGTCCTGGAAGAACGACAAGCAGCACAACATCCTCAATTACCGAGATCAGGTGTACCCATCGGTGATGACCGGAACCATGGCGGCCGTGCACCACACCCCGTGGTTGCGCGAGCTCAATGACTCGTTGGAGCGCTACCTGTCGGTGCCCGAGGAAGACGATCTGGAAAAGATCATGCGCGGGGCCGACCAGGACGTTCAGGCCCGCAGCTAGCGCGGCCACAGGCTCACGCGTTCGCTCGTTGGCCAACGCATAAGGCCCTGACGAACCACCCGCGGGGTGATTCGTCAGGGCCTGTGACAGTGGCCTAGGGGAAGCTAGCCCAGATCCGCCTTGCGCAGCCATTCTCGGGCGATCTCCGAGGCGGGCAACTGGTCCGCCACACTGCGCCGGTTCATGTTCAGCAGGTCCTCGGGTTGCATGGCGGCACTGACCTTGTTGATCACGTCCTCTGCTCCCTGATCCACGTTGTCACTGGCCAGCGGGACCACGTGGGAGGCCAGGAACAGCCCCTTGGTGTCCTTGATCGACACCAGCTTGTTCTGGGCGATGGTTGGGTCGGCGGTGTAGATGATGGCCAGCTGAATGGAACCGTCATTCAGTGCCTTGACGGTCAGCGGGCCACCGCTGTCCTCGATCGGGGTGAAGCCCACATCGACGCCGTAGGTTTCTTTCAGGCCCTTCGGTCCGTTGGGGCGTTCCTCGGCCTCGGAATTCGCCCCCATGGTCATTGGCTCGGTGACCTTGGCCAGGTCGTCAATCGTCTCGACTCCCCAACGCTCGGCAAACTCCTTGGTGACCGTGTAGGAGTCCTGGTCGGTGGCCGGGGACTGTTCCAGCACGCGCAGCCCCTCCGGGGCCGCCTTCTTCAATGACTCATAGACGTCATCGGACAGACGTGCCTCGGTGTCCGGCTCCCAGTACTGCAGCAGCGGACCGGTGTACTCCGGGAAAAGATCGATGTCTCCGGACTCCAGCTCCGGAACATAGACCTCACGCTGCCCAATGCGGAACTGGCGGTCCACGCTGTAGCCCTCGGCCTCCAGTGCCTGGGCATAGACTTCAGAAATGATTTCGCTGGAGTAGTAGTCCTGTGAACCGATGACAATCGGCTCGCCCTTCCCGGATGCTGAGGACTCCCCGGAATCCAGTGGATCACCGGAGCCGCAACCGGCCAGCGCAAACATTGCGGCCAAACCGATGATTCCGGTTCGGATCATTTTCCTCATGGTTCGATCTTCTCCTTATACCTGGCTGCCGTTGCCGGACAGCTCCGAATCCTGTCTTTCACGGGCCGCCGGGCTCGCTTTGCGCCGTGCACGTCGTTGCCACATAGCCAACAGGATCTCTGCCAGCACGGCAAGCACCGCGACAAGAATGGCTCCGGCGAGCATCTGGGCGTAATCCCTGGTCTTCAGGCCGGCGAACAGGTAGCGGCCCAGCCCGACGTCGGCCGTGTACGCCGCCAGGGTTGCGTGGCAATGACCTGCAGCACTGCGGCGCGCACGCCGCCGATGATGACCGGA
>NZ_BAXF01000029.1:0-13638 GCF_001310435.1 Arthrobacter sp. JCM 19049
GTCGGACCTGTCCGGCAGCACCTTCACCATCAACAACTACGTGGTGTTCAACGTGGATGGCTCCGCGGCGATCATCAACTACCCGGAGGCCGCGATCCTGGGCATCGGCCGGGTCGTGGAACGTCCCTGGGTTCGACCGAGATCCGGCTGCGCCGCGGTGCGACCATCACCGATTTCGCCGACAAGATCGGCGCGAACCCGGCAGCCCTGGTCACCGTGCTGTTCCACCTGGGCGAAATGGCCACCGCGACCCAGTCGCTGGATGAGGCCACCTTCGAGGTGCTCGGCGAGGAGCTGGGCTACAAGGTGCTGGTGGTCTCCCCGGAGGACGAGGACCGCGAACTGCTCGAAGGCTTCGGGCTGGACCTGGATGCCGAGCTGGAAGCCGAAACCGAGGACATGCTCGAAGAGCGTGCCCCGGTGGTGACCATCATGGGCCACGTCGACCACGGTAAGACCCGTCTGCTCGATGCCATCCGCAAGTCCAACGTGATCGAGGGCGAGCACGGCGGCATCACCCAGCACATCGGTGCGTACCAGATCGTGCACGAGCACGAGGGCCGCGAACGTCCGATGACCTTCATCGACACCCCGGGCCACGAGGCGTTCACCGCCATGCGTGCCCGTGGTGCCAAGGTCACCGACCTGGCCGTGCTGGTGGTGGCCGCGGACGACGGCGTCATGCCGCAGACCGTGGAGGCGCTGAACCACGCCCAGTCGGCCGGGGTGCCGATCATCGTGGCGGTCAACAAGGTTGACAAGCCCGAGGCGAACCCGGACAAGGTCATGGGCCAGCTCACCGAGTACGGCCTGGTGCCCGAGGAATACGGCGGCGAGACCATGTTCGTGAAGGTCTCGGCGCTGCAGAAGCTGGGCATCGACGACCTGCTGGACGCCTGCTGCTCACCGCCGACGCCAGCCTGGAACTGCAGGCGAACCCGGACAAGTCCGCCCGCGGTGTGGCCATCGAAGCGAACCTGGACAAGGGTCGCGGCGCCGTGGCCACCGTCCTGGTGCAGTCCGGCACCCTGTGCGTGGGCGACACCATCGTGGCCGGCACCGCGCACGGACGTGTGCGTGCCATGTTCAACGAGAACGGTGAGAACCTGGACGTGGCCCTGCCGTCACGTCCGGTCCAGGTGTTGGGCCTGTCCAGCGTCCCGCGCGCCGGCGACAGCTTCCTGGTCACCGAGGATGAGCGCACCGCCCGCCAGATCGCGGACAAGCGTGAGGCTGCCGAGCGCAACGCCCAGCTGGCCAAGCGTCGCAAGCGCATCACCCTGGAGGACTTCGACCAGGCCGTGGCCGAGGGCAAGATCGACACCCTGAACCTGATCCTCAAGGGCGACGTCTCCGGTGCCGTGGAGGCCCTGGAAGACTCGCTGATGAAGATCGACGTGGGCGACGAGGTGCAGCTGCGCGTCATCCACCGTGGCGTGGGTGCCATCACCCAGAACGACGTGAACCTGGCGACCGTGGACAACGCGATCATCATCGGCTTCAACGTCCGCCCGGCCGAGCGCGTCACCGAGATGGCCGACAAGGAAGGCGTGGACATGCGCTTCTACTCGGTCATCTACGCCGCGATCGACGACATCGAGTCCGCCCTGAAGGGCATGCTCAAGCCGATCTACGAAGAGGTCGCACTGGGCACCGCGGAAGTCCGCCAGGTGTTCCGCTCCTCGAAGTTCGGCAACATCGCCGGTTCGATCATCCGTTCGGGCACCATCAAGCGCAACAGCAAGGCGCGCCTGGTGCGTGATGGCAACGTCATCGCCGAGAACCTGTCGATCGATTCGCTGCGTCGCGAGAAGGACGATGTCACCGAGGTCCGCGAGGGCTTCGAGTGCGGTATCGGCCTGGGCTCGTTCAACGACATCAAGGAAGGCGACCTCATCGAGACCTTCGAGATGCGAGAGAAGCCGCGCGACTAAGACCGCGTCAGGCAATCTGCGTGGGCGCGCACCGGAGCAGCGTTCCGGTGTGCGCCCACGCGCCTTTCAGGCTGGTAATCCGCAGCCAACTCGGGCCGTGGCGCTTGGCAAAACCAGGCCGCCCGGACCTAAGCTGGGGGAACCACCGCTTGGGAAACTGAAGCTTGAAGCCGCAGCAGGGCTGCCAGGGCAAACTGGGACCGCTGCTGGGGCTTGAACCGTGAAGGAGTAAGAAGATGGCTGACTCAGCCCGTGCCGCCCGCCTGGCCCAGCGCGTGAAGGTGCTCATGGCGCAGTCGCTGCGCAATGTCATCAAGGACGAGCGGATCGACAACGTGACCGTCACCGACGCCCGGGTCACCAACGACCTGCAGCACGCCACCGTGTACTACACGGTGCTCGGGGAAGCCGAACTGAAGGCCGAGGTCGCGGAGCTGTTGGTGCAGAAGACCGGTGCGCTGCGCAAGGAACTGGGCCGCAACCTGACCATCCGGTTGACCCCGACCGTCGAGTTCGTGCCCGATGAGATCCCGGAAAGCGCCTCGCACCTGGAGGAGCTGCTGGCCAAGCCCGCGAGAAGGACGCCGAACTGGCCGCGCTGCGTGAAGGCAAGACCTTCGCCGGCGGCGAGGACCCGTACAAGAAGGAGTCGGAGGAGGACGAGGAGTAGTCCTCGACCATCAAACCGCTCATCCGCCGCGGCGGATGCCACAAGGATCCCCAGGGTGGCAGGCTCAATGCGAGCCTACCGCCCTGGGGATCCCTTGTTGTGGCCGAACCGCTGTTCCCGCTTGCGGCAGGGGCAGTGGTTACCGCACCCGGGCGCGCACCACCTTCCCCTCCGTGCCCAGTGCATCGGTGCTGGCGATCAGCTGGTGCCCGGAGACCTCCACGTCCGCGGACATTGCCGCCGGCAGCACGGTCACCGCCTTGCCCCGCACCACCTTGGCCACCCCGCCGCCGAACAGTTCGGAGACGTACACCGCGCCACGGTGATCCACGGCCACACCGGTCGGTGCGTTCAGGCCGCTGGCCACCGTGTAGGTCTTCTTGGTGTGCAGGTTCATCTTGTAGACCTTGCCGGTGGCCAGGGACTCACCCGGGGCGCCGGGAAGCACCGTGTAGTACATCCAGTTGCCCTTCACCGTGATGTCGGTGGGTACCGGCTGGGCCCAGTAGGTCAGGCCCAGCATGCAGTCCGGGATCTGGATTCCGGACTCCGAGGCCAGCTGGCGCACGGTTTCGGTGATCTTGATGGGCTCGGCCGGCAGGGCCTTGACCAGCCGGGTCTTGCCGCGGCGGTCCACGTGCAGGATCGCGTTGGCCCCGGCGTCCCCAACGTACACGCCGCTGCGCACCGGCGCGCTGGAGTAGGGGTGGGAGTAGACCTCGCCCTTGGAACGCAGCGCCGGTGCCTGGGCCAGGCAGGCCTTGGAGACCTTGCGTACCCCGTACACGGTCTTGCCGTCCGGGTCGTGCTTGCGCTCGAAGGCCGCCAGGTCCGCGATGGTGCGCACCTTGCCCCGGTGGTCAATGGACTTGAGCAACGCCGGGTCCTTGGGGCTTGGCGGTGCCTGGTCACTGCCGACCGGATTGTCGAAATAGTAGGCGGTGTGCCGGGCGTAGGAGACCCCGGCGATTTCCCGGCCCGAAGCGTTGACCAGGGTCCGCTTCTTGCCGTGGGCGCTGATGGAGGTCAGCTGCCCGGACATGGACTGCGCAACAAGAATCGAGCCATGGTCTCCAAAAGCGATCCGCAGTGGGCCGACGAGATTGGTGGCGACGGTCTTGACGTTGCTGATCCCGGTGGGCGGCCGGTGGTGGTCTTTCTGATGTGCCTGGGCGGGGGCAAGGCTGAGCGTGACCGCCAATGCGGACGCGGCGGCCCCGGCCGCTATGTGTCGAAGCTTCATGATGATTCCTCGTCAAAGGGTGCCGCGCTCCAAAAGGACCGCAGCAGCTGCAGTTGGTCCGCATGGTTCCCGGGGCATCGCTAGAAAAGGTGGCAGGCTGATCGCGGAGGAGAGGGAGCGTTTCGTAGCAAGAACTGAAGGCAGTGAGCGATGGGGAACGTTTGCGAGTGACACCGTGGAAACGGGATGCGCTCGGTGCCCCAGCTACACCGTGCTCAACGGTGGCGACATGTGCCGTCACGAGTAGCCACGACTTTATGAACTGCTGTGCGCGCGGTCAATGGCAACCGTGGAAAGCACGTACTTCATGGGCCGAAAGCGGGTAGCGGATGGACTGCTGTCCGCACCAGCAGACGGTTGGAGCCTAGGCTGGACACCATGAGCGAGCCATCTGCAGGGTACCGGATCCGCCGCGCGCGGCCCGAAGACGAGGCGGGGGTGGCGAGGCTGTGCCAACGCAGCGGACAGGCCGGCTGGGGCCGCGAAGCACTGCGGAAGACCGCATCACGGGTCAGTCTCGTGGCCACGCAGGACGATACCGTCATTGGCGTTGCCAAGACCCATTGGCATGCTGAGCCGGACCGTGCCGCGCCGGCAGGGCATTACCTGGGCGGGATTGTCATCGACCCGCGGTGGCGCAGACACGGGGTGGGCCAGGCGCTGACAGCGGCACGCCTTGCCTGGATCGCCCCTCGCGCCGACGTCGTCTACTACTTCACGAACGAGAACAACACGGCCTCGATCAAGCTGCATGAGAGTTTCGGTTTTCAGCTGTTGTTTGCCGCCGGAAGCCTCCATTCGGTATCGGCAGATGACGGCAGGTCCAAGCTCCTGCTTTTTGCGCTGCACCAGTTGTCCAACTCTGTGTCACCGCTCACCCTTGATGATAAGGACAGGCTAAATAGTTGATACCACGCCTATACTGGAGGGCGTGAGTAAAGCCGGACAGCCCCAGGAAACGCAAGCATCAGGTCTGGTGCTGGTCGACAAGGACCAAGCAATGACCTCCCATGATGTCGTCGCCCGCGTGAGGCGGCTGGCCGGCACCCGAAAAGTAGGCCACGCCGGCACCCTGGATCCCATGGCCACCGGCGTCCTGGTGGTCGGCGTGAACAAGGCGACTCGTCTGCTGACCTACATCGTGGGCCATGACAAGACCTACACGGCGACAATTCGGCTGGGGCAGTCCACCGTCACCGATGACGCCGAAGGCGAGATCCTCTCCGAGCGCATCGCCGCGGCGGTCACAGAGGAAGACATCGAACGCGAGGTGTCCAAGCTGCGCGGGGACATCGAACAGGTGCCCAGCCAGGTTTCCGCCATCAAGGTGGACGGCAAGCGTTCCTACGCTCGCGTGCGCGAAGGCCAGCAGGTGGAGCTGAAGGCCCGTCCCGTCACGATCAGCCGCTTCGACATCCTCGAGGTGCGCCGCGAACACGGCGGGAAGATCATCGATGTGGACGTGATCGTATCCTGCTCCTCCGGCACCTACATCCGCGCCCTGGCCCGCGACGTGGGGGAGGCCCTGAACGTTGGGGGACACCTCACTGCCCTGCGCCGCACCGAGGTCGGCCCCTACAAGATTTCCCAGACCAAGCGGCTGGCCGAACTGGCAGAGGAATTCGAGATGCTGCCCCTGGACGAGGCGGCCGCAGCACTCTTCCCGAACCGGACCGTGAGCGTGGATGAGGCCGTGGAGCTGTCCTTCGGCCGCACGATCGCCGCCTCCGGCAGCGTCATGGACGTTACGAAGGACGAGATCGTGGCGGCCTTCGCCCCGAACGGCACCCTCGTGGCGTTGCTCAAGGACCAGGGAGCCAAGGCGCGCACCCAGCTGGTCTTCACCGCCAAATAGCGGTGTGCGGCCGGTGGGGGAACACCGGTGGAGAAAAGCACGACACCTGCACAAGTATCGAAAGGGCACAGGCCTGTGATCATCGTTGACGGCTTCTTTATTGCCGGCGCCATCATTTGTGGCCTGGCCGTGCTGCTGGGCCTGGTCGCCACCATCATCCGCACCTACCCGGATGACTACGCGTTGATCGCCACGGCACTGACCGAAGTCTTCCTGGTGGTTTATGGCATCTCCGCCGCGATCCGCCAGCTGGGCGGACAGCCGATCACCGGGGAAGTCTGGGAATTCTGGGGCTATCTGATCACCGCCCTGCTGATTCCGCCGATTGCCTTCTTCTGGGCCGTCAGCGACAAGAGCCGCTGGGCCAACGCGGTACTAACCGCCAACGGGCTAATAGTTTTCGTCATGTTGTTCCGCATGGAACAGATTTGGGATGCAGGAGCATTGGTATGAGTGAAAAGGCGCGCAACTCGCGCATCGTCGACGCCGCAGCGGCACGCAAGGGCGAGCAGCGCGCGCCCAAGCCGGCACGATCCACGGGCCTGGGTCGAATCATCATCGCGGTGTACGGCGTGCTGGCACTCTCGGCAACGATCCGGGCGCTGTACCAAATGTTCTTCCGGGACTTCTCCGAGGCACCGGTGGCTTACACCCTGTCACTGATTTCCGGGCTGGTGTACATCCTGGCCACCGTGACCCTGGCCTCCTCCAAGCCGAAGGCGTGGTTCACCGCCCTCTACGCGGTGTCCTTCGAACTGGTGGGCGTGCTGGTGGTGGGCATCCTGTCCTTCACCCACCCCGAGCTTTTCGGCCACGATTCGGTGTGGAGCTTCTTCGGCAAGGGATACGGTTACGTCCCGCTGGTTCTGCCGTTCGTGGGCCTGTGGTGGCTGTACCGCAACCGCGATGAGCGCCGCGCCTAACAGACATGTAAGAATTGCTTGGGCAGGTTTGCTGCCCTCCACCACACCTAAGGAGCAACGTGCACTATTGGAAGGGTCTTGAAGCGGTTCCGGCAGCTGTCGGTCCCACGGTGGTGACCATTGGCAACTTTGACGGGGTTCACCTCGGGCACTGCCAGGTGCTGGACCGCGTGGTCCAGCAGGCCAAGCAGCGGGACGCCAAGTCGGTCGCGATCACCTTCGACCCGCATCCGGCCCTGGTGCACCGTCCCGAATCGGCGCCCGAACTGATCATGGGCCTGGCCGACCGCATCGACACCCTGGATGCCGTGGGGTTGGACGCGGTCCTGATGATCCACTACACCCTGCAGTTCGCGCAGAACTCCGCCGAGGACTTTGTGCGTGAGGTGTTCGTGGACAAGCTCGGTGCCGTTGCCGTGGTGGTGGGCCACGACGTGCGCTTCGGCAAGGACAATGCCGGGGACTTCGCGTACATGTGCGAGCTGGGCGAAAAGTACGGTTTCGACGTCATCGGCGTGCAGGACGTGGGGGACAAGCGCCGCCTGTCATCCACCTGGGTACGTGAGGAACTATCCGCCGGCAACGTTGAGGCGCCGCCGAGATCCTGGGCCGCCCCCACCGGATGCGCGGGGAGGTGGTTCACGGCGCCAAGCGCGGACGCGAACTGGGTTTCCCGACCGCCAACCTTTCCAGCGACGCCAGCGGCATCATCCGGCCGACGGCGTCTACGCCGGATGGCTCGTGGATGAGGCCGACATGCGTTGGCCGGCCGCGATTTCCGTGGGCTCCAACCCGACCTTCGACGGCGTTTCGCGAGTGGTCGAGGCCCACGTCATTGACCGGCCTTCCGAGGACTTCGGGGACTTTGACCTCTACGGCCAGCAAATCGTGGTGGAATTCGTCAAGCACCTGCGCCCGATGGTCGCCTACCGGGGCATCGAGGCCCTGATCGAGCAGATGAACGAAGACGTCGAGCAGGCCCGCTCTGTGCTCTCCCAGCAGGCGTAACCGGGCACGGGCTTTGACGGATCATGGCTGAGATTCCCTCGCTGCCGCAGCGCGCCTTCATCCTGCCGGAGCAGAAGCGGGCCGCGATGGCCGCCGCCTACCAGCATGGCGCCAAGAGCTATGACCGGATCCGACCCCCGTACCCGCAGGCCGCACTGGACTTCACCCTGGAGGGGCCGGTCAAACAGGTGGCCGACATCGGGTGCGGCTCGGGGATCTTTACCGAACAGCTGGCCTCGCGGGGTGTCGAGGTGTGGGCCGTTGATCCTTCCCAGGACATGCTCGATGTTCTCGTTTCCCGTTTGCCCTGTGCGCATACCGTCCTCGCGCCGGGGGAGCAGACCGGGCTTGCCGAGTCCAGCGTGGACGTGGTCAGCTACGCCCAAGCCTGGCACTGGGTTGATCCCGAGCAGGCCAGCGCCGAGGCGGCCCGGTTGCTTCGCGAAGAGGGCAGGCTGGTGTTGCTGTGGAACCAGCTGGATGTCTCGGTGCCCTGGGTGCACCGGCTGACCCGGATCATGCATGCCGGGGACGTTCACCGACCGGAACTCATTCCGCCCTTCGGACCCCAGTTCGCGGCCCCTGAATCAGGGATCTGGCACTGGTCCATAGCACTAACGCTTCAGGAGGTCATTGAACTGACCCGTTCGCGCAGCTACTACCGCCGCGCGAACGAAGCAACCAGAAACAAGGTTGAGTCCAACTTGCGTTGGTACTGGTGCGAGCACCTTGGCCATGACGCTGCCGAACGGGTCGACGTGCCATATCTCACCCATGCCTGGAGGGCGCGAAAGATCTCGCGCAGGAGAAAGTAAAGTGGGGCTGCGGAGGCCGGAAAGTGCGAAACCTTTGGCCGCCGCAGCCGTTTGGTCCTACTTCGAAGCGCATTGCTTGCACTTTGGCCAGCCATTCGTGCCCTGGCGCTTGTTACGTTCCGGAATCTGCTTCCCCGTCGGGCAATCACTGTATACGTGATGTACGTCTGGATCCGACAAATTCGTCGAGTGGTAAGCGTTGACTCTCATTTCGTCCCCTCCTTTCACCGGTCACTAGATGTCTACTTGACATACACCTCACGGTAGACGTGGTACCCGACAGTTTAGGTTTTGCCTAATTTCGAGGAAAGACGTGGGTCGACGTGCCATATCTCACCCATGCCTGGAGGGCGCGAAAACGCCGGGGTCGGTGATAGCATTAACGCTGGCCTACGCTGCAGTCCGCGGTTGCGTAGGCTTCGCACTGGGAGTCAAACCCCGGAGCACTACCTTGTAAGCGCGGTCCAACTCTAGGAGTTTGTATGGCACTGGATGCCGCAGTCAAGCAGGAAATCATCAAGGCTTACGCCACCCACGAAGGCGACACCGGTTCGCCCGAGGTGCAGATCGCTGTGATGTCGCGCCGGATCTCGGACCTGACCGAGCACCTGAAGCAGCACAAGCACGATCACCACACCCGCCGTGGTCTGATGGCTCTGGTCGGTCGTCGTCGTCGTATGCTCGGCTACCTGAAGAACACCAACATCGAGCGCTACCGCTCGCTGATCGAGCGTCTGGGTCTGCGTAAGTAGCACCCCCTCGCAAATTTGAAATCCCCGGCGCTGCCGTGGGCAAGTCGACGAAAGTCGGATGAGCTCATTGCGGTGTCGGGGATTTCTGTCTTTCAACATGCTGCTGGTCTGAAGTTTGCAGTGGGCGCTTGTCGCGCACGAGTACGACTGACTAGTGGTATCTCGCTTTCTCGATACTGTGATAGACCAGTATCGAGACTGTCATTTCTGTATTTCAAGGATGCCAATGAGTGAAGTAGTTCCAGAGCAAGAACAATCTGAAGTACCGATTTGGCCCAAGTTTGTTTTACACGTGCTGCTGGTACTCGACGACGGCAGCACACTACATAGGAGAGAACTGATCCGGCGATGCATCGATGCGGCGGAACTCTCGGTAACGGCTCGCGAGGAAACACTCAATTCGGGTGGTCTGCGGGCAGAGCAACGTTTAGGTTGGGCAATCACCCACCTGCTCAAAGCAGGTTGGATTGATAGACCTTCACGAGCTAATTACAAAATCACAGAGGCAGGACGTCGGTGGGCGGCTGAGCATCCACGTGGTCTGACTTCGTTCTCGGAAGCTAACAGAATCTTCGAGCCCTTTTGGTCAGAAGAGAAGAAAGCTGTTATTCCCAAAACAGAAGCTACGCTCGAACAAATTGCAGAAGACCCCATTGAACAGATCGAGTCGGGGATCAATCGGATTACTGAAGACGTGGCGACTCTCCTGCTGACGCGCTTACGCGACAGCCACCCCGATTTCTTTGAAGAGGCCGTCGTCAAGCTGTTGCTGGCCATGGGCTATGGTGGGGCCGAGCAGCGTGGGCGACGTATAGGCGGTACCGGTGACGGGGGAGTCGATGGCGTCATTGACCAGGACGCCTTGGGCCTGGAACGAATCTACGTCCAGGCAAAGCGGTACAAGGAAGGCAACAGCGTCGGGCGCGAAACAATCCAGGCATTCATCGGTGCACTGCACGGATTTGGCGCGAGCCGCGGAGTCTTCATCACCACCAGCACATTTACCCAGCACGCTCGTGACTACGCATCCGGGATCCAGTCGCGGGTCATCCTGATAGACGGGAAGAGACTGGTTTCCTTGATGATTAAGTACCGGGTCGGTGTTCAAGTAAAGCAGACATACGACGTCGTTGAAGTGGACGAGGATTTCTTCGACTAGCAGGCTGAGGCACAGAGCTAACTTCCACCCGGCCGCGAGGACAGTAGAGGAAAGCATCGGGCCGACGCTCAGCGTTCGCTAAAGCGAGCCAAGCTGGTTATCGTGGTTGGCACGTACTTCCATGGCTGGAGCGGTGGTTTTCCTGCACGGCAGGCTCCAGCCAGCAACGAAGGGTTGAATCCATGCCGGAAACTGCAATGTTCGGAATGTCTTCTCGTCTCAAGGTCTTCGTTGCGGCCTGCTTGGCTACCGGTTCGATCTTTACCGGAGCGAACGGACTGACCATCGTCCCCCTGTTGGCAGCGGCGGCGATGCTGGCCGTGGGGATTGCGGCCACGTCGGAATCCGGGCGGGATGCTCAACTTGTCGTCCCTGTCCTAGGGATTATGGCCAGTACTTTCTCCGTCATGGGCACCGCGTTTGTTCTGACCTCGAACTCGATACTTCCCTTTGGCGCCACCGCTGTCATCGCCGCTGTTCCGGTTCTCGCGTGGATTGCTCTAGGCCTGACAATGGGAAGACCTCAGGCGACCGCCACCGCATAGACCCGGCAACCGTCAGCAGACGGCTCGAAGCGCGCAAACCGGCCGGCCCCTGAGCATAGGGCGATGCAAAACCGGAATGAGCCTTCGACTTTGAAATTCCTGCCCGGTTTCTTGGACTGCGGCGGGGTACTGTTTCCTACCTTATGTTGCGTACGGCGATCCGGCGCTGCTCCTGTGTGGGGTACGCTCAAAGTTGACGATGACTGTGGAGGTCAATGCGATGAGCGCAGTACAAACCACCGAATCCATCCGGTCGCAGCCGTTGAACAAGATTTCTGTTTTTGCATTCGTCATCGCACTTCTGAGCGTTTTCGCCCTTTGGTTCTTCGACCTGGCGACCGTGGCGATCTTCGCTGTCGGTGCAGGCCACGTGGCCCTGCATCAGCTGAAGACCACCCCGGGCAGGGGAGTGCTGCTGGCCCGCTCCGCACTTTTTATCGGGTACGCGGTTGCGGCGATATCGCTGATTTCCTTCCTGATGATGTTTCCGGTCATCATTCAGCGCCTCACGCTCTAGACGCTGCCTTGTCACAGAAACCCCTTCAACAGGACCTGAAAGAATAGCGGCATGGGCGCCTCGAAAGCCGAAGGGCACAAACTCCAAAGCATCGTGCTGATCCGCCGGGTACGCGACCGGATCGACCGGGAGTACGCCCAGCCACTGAATCTTGAGGCGTTGGCGCGCGACGCGCATATCTCCAGCGGCCACCTGAGCCGGGAGTTCCGGCGCATCTATGGCGAGTCCCCATACTCGTATTTGATGACTCGGCGAATCGAACGTGCGATGACCCTGCTGCGCCGCGGAGATGTCAGCGTCACCGACGCCTGCTTCATGGTGGGCTTTTCCTCATTGGGGACATTTAGCACCCGCTTCACCGAGCTGGTGGGAGTTGCGCCCAGCGTGTACCGGCATGAGCATTCGCCCAGCAGCCCGGGGATCCCTCCCTGCCAGTCACGGCAGGTCATCAGACCGGTCAGGAATCAAGAAGCCGCCGCGAAATAGCGCTGGTAGCTTTTAGGCATGGACATCAAAATCAATTACGCATTCCTGCCGCACACCGACGGCGAAGCCGCCCTTGGGTTCTACCGCGATGCCCTGGGATTCGAGGTCCGCAAGGATGTCGGATACCAGGACATGCGCTGGATTACGGTTGGTCCGGTGGGCCAGCCGGAAACCTCCATCGTGCTGCATCCGCCGGCAGTGGACCCGGGCATCAACGAGGAAGAACGCGCTACCATCCTGCAGCTGATCGCCAAGGGCGCCTATACGGCGCTGACCCTTTCCAGCGATGACCTTGAAGGGCTGTTCGCACGGCTCGAGGCCGCGGGCGCCGACGTGGTCCAGGAACCCATGGATCAGGACTACGGGGTGCGGGACTGCGCCTTCCGTGATCCGGCAGGCAACCTCATCCGCATCAACCAGGCGTAGGTGCCCCAGCGTCACCGAAAGCCGCCGAACTTCGACAAGGAACCAAAATGCCGCTTCGCCTGGATATGGTTCGGCTCAGATCCTCCGACCCTGTCGCCAGCCACTCCTTTTACCGCCAAGCCTTCGCGCTCAATGACGCCAATGCCACGGATGCCGCCGATACACCGCTGAATATCCACGGCAAGGGTCAGCTGCACATTGTCCCGGGGGAGGAAACACCCCCGGCAAGCCCGACCTTTGACGGGTATGTCCTCGGTGCCATTCTCCAGCAGCCCACCGATGTGGACCAGCTGCTGGGCGCGGCGCACCAGCAGGGGGCACGGATGATCAAACCGGCCAAGAAACAGTTCTTCGGGACTACTCCGCCTCCTTCCACGCCCCGCAGGGAGCGATCTGGAAAGTCTCCGCGGCCACCAAGAAGAACTCCGCCACCGGGCAGGCCTCGCCCAAGCCGAATGAGCTGCTGGTCCTGCTGGGGATTGAGCAGCCCCAGCAGACCGCCACCTTCTACCAACAGCTGGGAATGCTTACCCGCCACGATTACGGGGACAAGTTCATTGACTTCCAGCTCACCGAGGGCGGTTTCCGGCTGGGGCTGCTGCCGCGCAAGGGGCTGGCCAAGGACGTCGGGGCCAACGACGAGGGCAAGGGCCATGACGGTGCCTGGTACTCTGCCATCATGCGGCGTCCCGGGACGCACTGCAGGCACTGCTGGACACGGCACGAGCCGCAGGAGCCGGGAACGTTCTGGAACCGCACCAGCAGGACGGCCAATGGCATGCCGGCTTTAGCGACCCGGCCGGGTACGGCTGGAAGCTCACCAGCGGTGTAGGCAAACCCGCCGAAACACAAAAGTGGCGGCGACTGCGTCCCGATGAGGGAGGAGTCGCCGCCACTGACATGCTGCCGCTTGCTAGGCGGCCACGCTCTCGGCCTGCGCCGGGAACAGGGCCGCGCCGATGGCGACCGCCTCACTGCCTAGCTCGCTGCAGGATCTTCACCGGATGCCCGGAAATGGGCGGGATCTCCTCGAGTGTGGCGCCGATAACCGGTTCCAGCAGATCCCAGGAACGCGCCAGCCCGCCACCGATCACGAAGGCGGACAGATCCAGCAGCCCGGAAACCACCAGGCCGCCTGGGCCAGGCCCTCGCCGGCCTCCTGGAAAATTTGTTGCGCCGCGCCATCGCCCTGCCGGGCGGCTTGGGCCACCTGCTGGGCGGTCAGCGGAGAACCGGTCATCTCGTAGTAGCGTGCCGCCACCGAGCGGCCCGAGGCCAGGGTCTCCAGGTGGCCGAGCCGGCCAC